>NZ_JBFUCB010000177.1:0-9977 GCF_056405435.1 Rhizobacter sp. P1_G5
GCTGCATGCCGATCCATGCGACGCCCGACAGCGTCAGGCCGATCCACACGCCGCTGCCGAGGATCAGGAACAGCGACGCGATCAGCAGCGTCGTCACCAGCAGGTCATTCATTGCGGCTTGCCTCTTCGGACACCGGCACCACGCGCCGGCCGAGGATCTCCAGCACCAGCTCGTCGACGAACGCGACCGCGAGCACCACGCTGCCGGCGGCCATGCTCAGCTGCGGGATCCACAGCGGGGTTGCGTCGTTGCCGGTCGAGATGTCGTGGAACACGTACGACTGCCAGGCGAGCTTGCAGGCATAGAACGCGGCCAGCGCCGCCAGGGCGCTCGCGGCGCCCAGGGCCCAGATCTCCAGGCGCCGGCGGGCCACGCCGTGCAGCGCGTTGAGCAGCAGCGTGACGCGGATGTGCTCRCCCTKCTTGAGSGTGTGGGCSAGCGCAAGGAAGCCGGTGGCGGCCATCAGGTAGCCGGCGTAGCTGTCGACGCCGGGCACGTTGAAGTGCAGTTGCCGGCTGACGATGGACAGCAGCACCGCCACCAGCAAGCCGACCATGAAGACCGCGGCAAGCGCGGCGCTGGCGTCGTACAGCGCGTCCAGCCCGCGGCGCAGCGCCGCGCTCACGGCTTGCGGTAGGCGTCGACGATGGCCTGGCCTTCGGGGCCGGCCTTCTGCAACCACTCCTGCAGCATCGTGTCGCCGACCTTCTTCAGGTCGGTCTTCAGCTGCGCGGACGGCGGCAGGATGGTCATGCCGTTCTTCTTCAGCAGCTCGAGGTACTCGGTGTTCTTGGTCTTCGACAGCGCCCAGCCGCGCGCCTCGGCGTCGGCGCCGGCCTTCAGCAGCGCGGCCTGGGTGGGCTTGTCGAGCGCGTCGAAGGCGGCCTTGTTGACCAGCACCGCGTTCTTCGGCAGCCAGGCCTGGGTGTCGTAGAAGTACTTGATGTGCTCGTAGGTCTTGGTGTCGTAGCCGGTSGAGCCGGACGACATGTACGACTCGATCACGCCGGTGGCCATGGCCTGCGACAGCTCGGCCGCCTGCACCGTGACCGGCTGCGCGTTGACGAGCTCGGCGATGCGCGAGGTGGCGGGGCTGTAGGCACGCCACTTGACGCCCTTCAGGTCGGCCGCCGAGTTGATCGGCTTCTTCACGTAGATGCCCTGCGGCGGCCAGGCCACCGCGTAGAGCAGCAGCATGCCCTGCTCGGCGAGCTTCTTGTCGAGCACCGGCTTCTGCGCCTTGTAGAGCTTGGCCGATTCGTCGTAGCTGTCGGCCAGGAAGGGCAGGCCGTCGGTGCCGAAGATCTGCCACTCGTTCTGGTAGTTCACCAGCAGGATCTCGCCGATCTGCGCCTGGCCGCCCTGCACGGCGCGCTTGATCTCGGGCGCCWTGAACAGCGAGGCGTTGGCGTGCACGGTGATCTTCAGCTTGCCGCCGGTGGCCTTGTCGACATCGGCGGCGAACTGGGTCAGGTTCTCGGTGTGGAAGTTGCTGGCCGGGTAGGCGGCGGGCAGGTCCCACTTGGTCTGGGCCCAGGCCGGGGCGGCGAGGGCGGCCGAGAACAGGCAGGCCAGGAGCGGAAGACGCACGCGCATGTGAGGTACTCCAGGGATTGATGGCGGCCAGGGTACGGAAGCCGGGGCCGGACGACCATACGGACTTCTACGCTTTAGCAAGGTCTGTTCCATCGGGGTCGCCGAGGGCATCTGCAAAATCTCTGCAAAGTCGCCGCCAAGACTCGCCCGCGAAGTCCGACTCAGGGAGATGACATGGACAACGTGCGGTCGAGCCAGCGCTGCGGCAGGCGACGGATTCGTGGGCTGATACGGCGCTGGTTAGTACCGCCTCTCATCGGCTGCCTGGCGCTGGTGACGATGTCGGTACCGGCGACCGCGCAGCGCCGAGCGGTCGGCGCGCACGATGGGGACCTGGCCGTCGTGCGCGGGATCCTGTCGCAGCCGGAGTCCGATATCGATCTAGCCTCGGCCAAGCTGTCGATCGATCGACTGATGGATCCCTCCGTCGACGCGCAGGCCACGCTGCGGAGCCTGGATGCGATGGCGGCAAGCTTGAAGGCGGCGATTCCGGTCGGCGCGCCCTCGCGGCTGAAGCTGGAGGTGTTGCGCCAGCACCTGTACACCGCCAACGCGTGGATCGGGCACCGGCCGTATCACTACGACCTCGACGATCCGCTAGGCCGGAACCTGCGCAACAAGCTGCTGACCGTTCATCTGGAGACCCGCGCCGGGAGCTGCATCTCGATGCCGATTCTGTTCGTCGTGCTGGGGCAGAAGCAGGGCATCGATCTCACGCTCGCGACGGCGCCGAACCATGTCTTCGTCAAGTACCGCGATGAGCGAGGCGAGTTGTTCAACCTCGAGGCGACGAGCGGAGCGGGGTTCACCCGAGATGTGTGGACGCGCCAGCAGTTCCTGATGACCGACCAGGCCGTTGCCGGCGGCGTCTACATGCGGCCGTCGAGCAGGAAGGAATCGGTGGTCGTCATGGTCGGCACCTTGCTGGAGTTCTACGAGCGGCAGGGGCTGCGCGAACTGCAGCTGAAGATGTCCCGGATGGCGCTGGACCACAACCCGCGGGACGTGGCGGTCATCCTTCACCAGCACGCCGCGTCGCTCTGGTTCAGCAACCTGCTCGTCAATCGGTATGCGACGCCCGACGACATGCCGGCTGCAGAACGCGCGTCGTTCGTGAGGCACGAGGTCGCGCTTCGGGCTCTGTTCCAGCGCGCATGGTCGCTCGGCTGGCGACCGGCGGATGAGGCGCAGGACGCGGCGGTTCGTCAGCGCGCCGCGAAGGCAAAGGCAACTCAACTGGAGAAGACGAAATGAACATCGCATCGGCTTTCGCCGTTCCGCTTCTGTTTGTGGCGCTCTGTCAGCCGCAGGCTGCAGCTGCGCGCTACGTGGAGAGCGATCCGATTGGATTGGCGGGCGGGGTCAACACCTACACCTACGTCGACGGGAATCCATTGAGCTACGTCGATCCGCAAGGACTGGCAACGTGTGTCTACTCCGTCAGCACGGGGCGCATGGACTGCATGCGCAATGGGAGTGAGAAGTTCACGTGGTCCGGAACCTTCGCTTCCGGCAACAACAGCGTGGCCGGGTGCAAGAACAATGCGGATTGCGAAAGCATGGAAAGCGTCGGGCCGATTCCGAGAGGGTGCTGGCTTTGGAGTGGAGGCAAGACCGGCAAGCCCGGAGGGCGAACACTGGCGCCGTTGCCGCCGTTGTCGTCAACGCCGTTCGGCCGGGATCTCTTTCGGACACACAGCTGCCTGAATCCTTTCGGACCTTCGACGGCGGCTCCCTACTGCTCGGAGGGGTGCGTGACCGGGACAGCGAGTACGGTCGCCGATCTGAACAGCCTGATTGACTCGGAACCTGGGAGTGTGATGTGCGTGGTCGATTGATGACCGTGGCGACCTTGTTGCTTCTTGCTCTTCCGGCAATGGCTGCGCCGGAAGACGAGGAGCAAGACCGCATCGGGGGAGAGTTGATTTTCGAGATCGTGAAGGTGCTGGCGTCCACACCGCACCTCGACACAGAGGTACGCGGCACGCTGGGTTCCTCTCTGGAGTTCTCGTTCCTCCTCCTGCAGCGCTCCCGGACGAAATCATCTGCAGAAGCCTTGGCCCGGACCGTAGTGCTTCGAATCGATGCTGGTGGCGGCGAGAGCAGGACCGAAGCCATCCTGTCAAAGGGGGCGGAAATGTTGCCGCTGCTGCGGAAGATTCAGCCCGGTGACGTCCGGCGTCTGTGTACCGGCGCGATGGGTGTCGCCTGCATGAGCGAGGGAGACGTCGCGCGCGAGATTGCTGATCTGTCCGACGCGTTGATTCATGGGCGGGTCATTCCCAACTGAGGTCCACGGACGATGAGGTCTTCAAGGCGGTTGTTTCGAACGGTGCTCGGTGGTGGCTTGATCTGGCTTGCCGTCCCCGCACTCGCTCAGACGCCGGTTGAGCGTTGTGCTGGCGCCATATGCCTGCGTGACCCGCAGCTGACGGAAGAGGCCTTCGTGCGGAGGTTCGGGCCAGGCATGCTGCTGACGGACGCGGATGAACCCGGGCTGCATCGCCACTGCTACTTCCTTGACGCTTCGCCGCGGTGGGTTCTCGTCACGTTCGATCACGCCTCGACGCAGCGGTCGTCGGAGTTGGTGAGCATCCTGATCAGCAGCATTGAGCTCTGTGCGCTTCGTGTTCCTCCGAAGATCGACATGGGGCCGATGGCCACAGAACGCGGTATCTCGCTTGGGCAACGACGCAGTGACATCGAGCGCGTTCTGGGCCCTCCGCATCGAACGGATCAAGTCGAGGGCGGATCGGATATCAACCATTCCCCCCGGCTCGGCCGAACGAGGCTCGTCTACGAGATCGAGAACGACACGCTGTTCAACTTCTTCTGCTTGGGCGACACAGGCAGTCTCAGCAGCATCCTCCTGGCCGACACCCCGTGACGTGCCATCGACGGAGTCATCCCCCGATGGCACCCGCTAACGCTCAGTTCTTGCGAATGAACGCCAGCAGATCCTGGTTCAACCGCTCCTTGTGCGTGTCGGTCAGCCCGTGCGGCGCGCCCGCATAGACGATCAGCTGCGCCCCCTTGACCAGCTTCGCCGACGCCCGGCCCGAGATGTCGATCGGCACGATCTGGTCGTCGTCGCCGTGGATCACCAGCGTCGGCACGTCGAACTTCTTCAGGTCCTCGGTGAAGTCGGTCTCCGAGAAGGCCTTGATCGAGTCCAGCGTGTTCTTGTGGCCGCCCGTCATGCCCTGCAGCCACCAGTTGTCGATCAGGCCTTGCGAGACCTTCGCGCCGGGGCGGTTGAAGCCGTAGAACGGGCCGCTCGCGACGTCCTTGTAGAGCTGCGAGCGGTTCTCGATCTGCGCCTTGCGCAGGCCGTCGAACACCTCGATCGGCACGCCGTTCGGGTTGACCTTGCCCTTGACCATCTGCGGCGGCACGGCCGAGACCAGCACCGCCTTCGCCACCTTGCCGGTGCCATGCCGGCCGATGTAGCGCGCCACCTCGCCGCCGCCGGTCGAGAAGCCCACCAGCACCGCCTTCCTGCCCTTCAGGTCGACGGCCTCGATCACCGCGGCCAGGTCGTCGGCGTAGTGGTCCATGTCGTTGCCGTCCCAGGGCTGGCTCGATCGGCCGTGGCCGCGGCGGTCATGGGCGATCACGCGGTAACCCTGGTCGGCCAGGAACAGCATCTGCGATTCCCAGCTGTCCGAATCGAGCGGCCAGCCGTGGCTGAAGATCACCGGCTGGCCATCGCGCGGGCCCCAGTCCTTGTAGTACAGCTGCACGCCGTCCTTCGTGGTGATGTAGCTGCCCGCAGGCTGGGCGGCAACTGCCGCCGGCTTGGCGGCAGCCGGTGCCTTCTGCGCGGCGTTCGCGGCGCCGGCAAAAGCGGCGACGGCCGAGAGAGCGATCAGGGATTTGGTGAATGCATTCATGTGAGGCTCCTGGATGAAGAAAGGATGTATTGCGCTTACGAAAAGATCGTGTACGAAGTAAAAATCAGGTCTTGGTGTCGTGYGTCATGGCATCGGTCGTCGAGGGTGAAGGAAGGAGGAGGGGAGAAGCAGAGCGCCGCGTCAGGCCGCTGCGTGCCCGAACATGCGGCCGCGCAACGCCAGCAGGCGGTCGCGCAGGTCGAGGATCTCGGCCACCGGCATGTCGGCGGCGGTGGCGATGCACTGCGGCAGGTGCGCCGAACGGGCCTTGAGGGCGCGGCCGGCGTCGGTCAGCGTGACCAGCACTTGGCGTTCGTCGACGGCCGAGCGGGTGCGGTCGATCAGGCCGGACGATTGCAGGCGCTTCAGCAGCGGCGTCAGCGTCGGCGAATCCAGGAACACCCGCTCGCTGATCTCGCCGACGGTCAGGTCGTCGCGCTCCCACAGCACCATCATCACCAGGTACTGCGGGTAGGTCAGGCCCAGGTCCTTCAGCAGGTCGCGGTAGACCTTGTTGAAGCCCAGCATCGTCGAGTACAGCGCGAAGCACAGCTGTTGGTCGAGTTGCTGGGGGAAGGGGGTGTTGCGTGCCATGGGGCGAATAATACATAGCGTGCAATCTATTTGCAAGCAACTTATCAACTCCAGCGATCGGACCCGTGCCCACAATGCCCGCATGAACCACCGATTCGTCGAAGCCTTCTACTGGGTCGTCACGCTGAAGAGCGTGTCGCGCGCCGCCGAGAAGCTGTTCATCACGCAGTCGGCGATGTCCAGCCGCATCGCCGCGCTCGAAGAAGAACTGGGCGTGCTGCTGCTCGACCGGCGCGACAAGCAGTTCCGCCTGACGGTGGGCGGCCTGCGCTTCTTCACGCACGCGCAGCGGCTGCTCGCGCTGCACCGCGAGATCAAGGCCGAGATGGGCGCCGGGGCCGGTGGCGCGCAGCGCACCGTCTCGCTGCGCATCGGCGTGATCGAGTCGGTGCTGCACTCCTGGCTGATCGACTGGGTGCATCACATGCGCAGCACGAATCCCGATTTCGCGCTCGAGCTGACGGTCGAAACCACGCCGGTGCTGGTCGACCAGGTGCAGCGCGGCGCGCTCGACCTGGCCTTCGCTGCGCTGCCGACCTCGGGCGAGAACCTGCGCAGCCGCGCACTGCCGCCGATGGAGATGGTGTTCGTCGGCCACAAGGACCTGCACCGAAAGCGCCGCTACACGCTCGCCGACCTGGCGCAGCTGGAGCTGCTGACCTTCCAGCGCGGCTCGCAGCCGCACGTCGCGCTGCTCGACCTGTTCCGCGAGGCGGGGCTGGAGCCGCGGCGGGTCCATGCGATCTCGTCGATCTCGGCGATGGTGCAGCTGGTGGAGGGCGGCATCGGCGTCGCGACGCTGCCGCTGGCCGCCGTGTTGCGGCTCGCCGAGCGCCTGCCGATCAAGCCGCTGGCCTGCGAGGTGCCGCTGTTCCCCTTGCCGGTGCATGCGAGCTGGCGCGACGACCCGACCTCGTCGGTGGCGATCGACGTGCTCGACGCCGTGTTCGACTACATCGGCGTGCCGAAGACCGGTGCGAAGACACCGAAGAAGCGCACCAAGAATGGGTGAAAACCCCAACTTGGATCATCGAAAAAATCGATGAGCTGAGCGAAAAATTTCTTGTTTGCGGCAGCGTGCCCKAGGCCAACACAATCCGCTCCATCCGCAAACCCATCTGCCGCCAGGGTCTTGTCATGAAGCCTGAACAAACGTCTTCCAGCGCATCGCGAGCCCGTGCCGAGATCCGCGCCGGCCGCCATGCCAGCCACACCAGCGGCCTGGCCGACGACCACGTGCAGGGCAACCTGGTGATCCTGCCGCAGGCGCTCGCGAACGACTTCCTGCGTTTCTGCCAGCGCAACCCGAAGCCGTGCCCGGTGCTGGCCGTCTCCGAGCCGGGCGACCCGATGCTTCCGACGCTCGGCCACGACATCGACATCCGCAGCGACGTGCCGCGCTACCGCGTGTGGCGCCGCGGCGAGCTGGTCGACGAGGTCACCGACATCGGCACGCTGTGGCGCGACGACCTGGTGAGCTTCGTGATCGGCTGTTCGTTCTCGTTCGAGCAGGCGCTGCTGGATGCCGGCGTGCCGCTGCGCCACGTCGCGCAGAACCGCAACGTCGCGATGTACCGCACCAGCATCGCCACCGTGCCGGCCGGGCCGTTCCACGGGCCGATGGTGGTCTCGATGCGCCCGCTGAAGGCTGCTGACGCCATCCGTGCGGTGCAGGTCACGTCGCGCTTCCCGTCGGTGCACGGTGCGCCGGTGCACCTGGGCGACCCGGCGCTGATCGGCATCGCCGACATCGCCCGCCCCGACTACGGCGATGCCGTCGATGTGATGCCCGACGAGCTGCCGGTGTTCTGGGCCTGCGGCGTGACGCCGCAAGCCGCGATCACGCAGGCCCGCCCCGAGTTCTGCATCACGCACGCGCCCGGCGCGATGCTGATCACCGATTTGCTGAACACCCACATCGCCAGCCTCTGAGTTCCCGTTCTTCCTTCAACCTCGTCCAGGAGCAGTCCCCATGCAACATCCGCAGCCCCGCAGAAGCGTTCTCCAGGCGCTGGGCGCCACCTTGTTCGGTCTGGGTTTCGGCACCGGCGCGCGCGCGCAGTCGGCCGAGGTGAAGATCGGCGTGATCTACCCGCTGACCGGCCCGGCCGCATCCACCGGCGCCGAGCTGAAGAATGCGCTGGAGCTGGCCGCCGACATCATCAACAACGGCGCGAAGGGTGTCGCCGACCTGCCGTTCGCCGCCGGCGGCGGCCTGCCGAAGCTGAAGGGCGCGAAGATCAAGCTGGTGTTCGCCGACCACCAGGGCAACCCGCAGACCGGCGCGACCGAGGCCGAGCGCCTGATCACGCAGGAGAAGGTGGTCGCGCTCGTCGGCGCCTACAACAGCAACGTCACTGCCACCGCGAGCCAGGTGTCCGAGCGCTACGGCGTGCCGTTCCTGAACCCCGAGTCGTCGTCGGCCTCGCTGACGGCGCGCAACTTCAAGTGGTTCTTCCGCACCACGCCGYACGACGACTTGTTCGTCCACAACTTCTTCGATTTCCTGAAGGAGCTGGAGGCGAAGAAGAACTTCAAGATCGGCGCGATCGCGACCTTCAACGAGAACACGCTGTGGGGCAACGAGACCACCAAGCTGCAGGCCAGGCTGGCGCCGGAGAAGGGCTACAACCTGGTCAAGCAGGTGACCTACCCGGCCAAGAGCACGCAGCTCACGTCGGAAGTGCAGACGCTGAAGGCGGGCAACCCGTCGCTGGTGATGCAGTCGTCGTACCTGGGTGATGCGCTGCTGTCGATGAAGACCTACAAGGAGCTGGGCTTCTCGCCGGACATGATCCTCGCGAACAACGCCGGCTTCACCGACACCGAGTTCATCAAGACGCTGGGCAAGGATGCCGAGTACGTGATCACGCGCGAGGTGTGGGCGCTCGACCTGGCCACGCGCAACCCGCTGATCAAGCAGGTCAACGACCTGTTCCTCGCGCGCTACAAGGCCAACTTCACCGGCAACTCGTCGCGCACCTTCACCGGGCTGATGGTGCTGGCCGATGCGATCAACCGCGCCGCGTCCACCGAGCCGGAGGCGATCCGCAAGGCACTGTCGGAAACCGACCTGCGCGCCGAGAACCTGATCATGCCGTGGAAGGGCGTCAAGTTCGACAGCACCGGGCAGAACACGCTGGGCCGCGGCATCCTGGTGCAGATCGTCGACGGCAAGTACAACACGGTGTACCCGTTCAACCTCGCGACGCGCGAGGTGACCTGGCCGATGCCGAAGTGGGACCAGCGCAAGTAAACCGGCCGCGAGGACGTCCACCATGACTGCAGAGATCCTTCTCCAGACCCTCGCATCCGGCGTGCTGATCGGCCTGATCTACGCGCTGGTCGCGATCGGCCTCACGATGATCTTCGGCGTGATGGACATCGTGAACTTCGCGCACGGCGAGTTCCTGATGCTCGGCATGTACGCGAGCTTCTGGCTGTTCGCGCTGTACGCGCTCGACCCGATGCTCACGCTGCCGCTCACGGTGCTGATGCTGTTCGCGTTCGGCGTGCTGCTGTACAAGCTCGTGATCCGCCGCATCATCGATGCGCCGATGCTCAGCCAGATCTTCACCACCTTCGGGCTGATGATCCTGCTGCGCGGCGTCGCGCAGTTCCTGTGGAAGCCCGACTTCCGCTCGATCGAGGGCTCGTGGGTCAGCGGCAGCGTCAAGCTGGCCGGCATCCAGCTTGGCCAGCCGCAGCTGGTGGCCGGCGTCGGCGCGATCGCGGTCACCGCGCTGGTGCATTTCTTCCTGACGCGCACCCGCCTCGGCGCGGCGCTCGAAGCCACCGCCGCCGACAAGGAGGCCGCGCAGTTGATGGGCATCGATTCGCACCGCATGTTCGGGCTCGCCTGGGGCATCGGCGCGGCCTGTGCCGGCGCGGCC
>NZ_JBFUCB010000178.1:0-9968 GCF_056405435.1 Rhizobacter sp. P1_G5
GATCATGTCGGCGTACTCGGCATAGGCCAGGCCGCGGCTGATGGATTGCTCCAGCCCGTTTCGGGTGCGGTAGAAGCCCTCGATGGTGCGCTCGCCGGTGGTGAACGGCTTGTCGTTGTCGTCGACGTCGCTCGTCACCAGGTCGGCCGCCTCGGCATCGGTGCGCGCCAGCAGCACGGTGGGCGTGCCCATCACGTCGGCCGCGAGGCGCGCCGCCACCAGCTTGGCCACCGCTTCGCGCGTCGGCACCAGCACCTTGCCGCCCATGTGGCCGCACTTCTTGACGGACGCGAGCTGGTCCTCGAAGTGCACGCCGGCGGCGCCCGCCTCGATCATCGACTTCATCAGCTCGAAGGCGTTCAGCACGCCGCCGAAGCCGGCTTCGGCGTCGGCCACGATCGGTGCGAAGTAATCGCGGTAGTCGGCATCGCCCGGGCCCTTGCCCTCGGACCACTGGATCTGGTCGGCGCGCTGGAAGGTGTTGTTGATGCGGCGCACCACCATCGGCACCGAGTTCGCCGGGTACAGCGACTGGTCGGGGTACATCTCGCCGGCCAGGTTCGCGTCGCCGGCCACCTGCCAGCCGCTCAGGTAGACCGCCTTCAGCCCGGCCTTGACCTGCTGCATCGCCTGGTTGCCGGTCAGCGCGCCGAGCGAATTGATGAAGGGCTCGGTGTGGACCAGGTTCCACAGCTTCTCGGCACCGCGCTTGGCCAGCGTGTGCTCGATCTGSARSGAGCCGCGCAGSCGCACSACGTCGGCCGCGCTGTAGCCGCGCTTGATGCCYTTCCAGCGCGGGTTSTYGGCCCAGTCTTTTTCGAGGGCGGCGATCTGTTGCTGACGGGTCGGTTGGCTCATGTCGGTCTCCGGAAGTGACGGTGTGGAAAAACGAGGACTTGATGGCTTCAAGAATAGGAGCCGGCCGTCTCTTCCGGAAGACTTGTGTCTTATATAAGACTAAAAATAATCTTCAATGAAATCAATGATTTGATCCTTCTATTTCTGGATGTGAAATCGACTTCTTCCATCTGGAAGAATGAGCGCAGCAAGGCATCACTGTTTTTCCACAATACGAAACGATGTTTTCTTGATGCGGAAAGCTGAAATGCGAGGCGCGCATCTTGCGAGGCGTGCCTGTCACCTGCGCGCCATGCTGCGCAGCCAAGATCGCGAACTTTCAAGGAGGGCCTGCCCGTGTCGTACCGTCGTTTCTCAAGCCGCCTGCGGCTGTGTCTGCTGGCCTCGGTGTGCGCAGGCCTGAGCGCCTGTGGTGGCGATGATGGGCCGTCGTCCCCGGGCGAGCCCGCCGCTTCGCTGACCATTTCCGGCACCGCGGCCACCGGTAGCGCGCTGGCGAATGCCACGGTCGCCGTGCGCTGCGCCGACGGCAGCCAGGGCACTGCCACCACCCGCGCCGACGGCGGCTATTCCGCCGCCTTCAACGGCAAGCTGCCCTGCGTGCTGGAGGCCGATGCGGGCACGCTCGGCAAGCTGCACTCGCTGGCCACGGGCAGCGGCAGCACCGCCACGGCGAACATCACGCCGCTGACGGAAGCCCTGGTGGGCAAGTTCTCGGCGGACACCGTGGCCTGGTTCGCGGGCTTCGACGCCACCGCAGGAGCCAAGCTCAGCACCGCCGCGGTCTCCGCCGCCCAGGCCGCGGTGAAGGACGAACTGGTGGCCAACGGGGTCAGCATTCCCGCCTCGGTGAGCGACTTCCTCGCCGGCGCGCTGGTCGCCGCTTCAGGCAACACGCCCGGCAACGAGCACGACCAGCTGCTCGACGCACTCGCCGCCAAGACCTTCAGCATCAAGCTGGTGGCGATGAACGACTTCCACGGCGCCATCACCGCGCCGGCCGCCACCAACGGCGGCACGGTGACCCTGCCCGACCCGGCCCATGCCGCGGGCACCAAGGTCAACGTGGGCGGCGCGGCCTACGTGGCCACCGCCATCAAGGCGCTACGCGCCAAGGGCCCCAACAGCGTCGTGGTGGGCGCAGGCGACATGACGGGCGCCTCGCCCTTCGTCTCGTCGGCGACGCACGACGAAGCCTCGGTGGATGTGCTGAACCGCATCGGGCTGGAGATCACCTCGGTCGGCAACCACGAGTTCGACTACGGCCGGGCCGAACTGCTGCGCAAGCAGAACGGCGGCTGCTTCCCGGTCTCCGGCGCGCAAGGCACGGTCGGGGCCGACACCTGCTTCATGGACGCCGCCACCGGCACCTGGTCCGCCACCGGCGGCAGCTTCAGCGGCGCCAAGTACAAGTACCTGGCGGCCAACGTGGTCGACCAGGCGAGCAGCATGCCGCTGCTGCCGGCCACCGCCATCAAGCGCTTCGGCCCGGTGGCGGTGGGCTTCATCGGCCTGACGCTCAAGGGCACCACCGAGCTGGTCGCCGGCACCGGCATCAGCGGCCTGAGCTTCCTCGAAGAGTCGGCCACCATCAACAGCCATGCGAAGTCGCTGAAGGCGGCCGGCGTTCAGGCCGTGGTGGTGCTGATCCACCAGGGCGGCGTGTCGACCGCGACGACGGTCAACGACACCAGCTGCCCGGTCAGCTTCGGCGACCTGGGCGGCATCCTGGACAAGCTCAGCAGCGACATCGACGTGGTCGTCAGCGGCCACAGCCACCAGGAGTACGTCTGCAACTACACCGGCAAGGCCAGCGGCAAAAGCTATGTGGTCACGCAGACCGGCTTCTACGGCGGCGCGGTCACCGACATCAACCTGGGCATCAAGCTCAAGACCGGCGTGACCTCGATCGACGCCGCCACGGTGCCCATCATCCAGGCCGACAACAATGCCAGCGTGACGGTGCCTGCCGCCTTTGCCACCTTCGCCAAGGATGCGGACATCGCCGCGCTGGTGGACAAATACGTCGCCGTCTCCAACACGCTGGCGCAGAAGCAGGTCGGCACGATCGGCGGCAACCTGATGCGGGCGCTGTTCACCGGCACCACCAACCGCGACGAGTCCGCCGAGGGGGTGATGGGTTCGGTGATGGCCGATGCCTACCTGTACGGCACGCCCAACGGCGCCGACTTCGCGGTGGTCAACCCGGGCGGCGTGCGCGCCGACCTGACCTGCGGCGCCGGCGTGAGCGCGCCCTGCCCCGTGACCTACGCCCAGGTGAACACCGTCGCACCGTTTGCCAACACGGTGGTGAAGGTCAGCGTGACCGGCGCGCAGGTGATCCGCCTGCTCGAGCAGCAGTGGGAAGCGCCGAACTGCACCGCCAAGTTCAACCCCGCCACGCTGCAGTACGGGCGCCTGCTGCAGGTCTCCAGCGGCCTGACGTACAGCTACGACAACAGCGTGAACGCCTGGACCACCGGCGCCAGCCCGACCGACTGCGCGGCCGCGGGCACCGGCCACCGGGTGGTGGTGTCGTCGGTCAAGGTCAACGGCGTGGCGCTGGACCTGGCCAAGACCTACACGGTCAGCACCAACAACTTCCTGGGCCTGGGCAGTGGTGGCGACAACTTCAACGTGCTGGCCACCCTGGGGACCAACAAGGTGGACTCCAAGGTGATCGACCTCGACGCGATGATTGCCTACTTCCGCGAGAAATCGCCGGTCGCCCCCACGACGCCGCGCATCACGCGCCTCAACTGATGCGGCGTCGCTGGAACCTCGCCAGGGCGGCGGCCGGAACGGTCGTCGGGTTGCTGTGCAGCCTGCAGGCGCTGCCGGCCTGGGCGCTCGACGCGGCGCAACAGCGTGCGCTGAACGAGGCCGTGCAGCAGACCTCCCAGGCCTGCCTGCACGAGATGCACCACGACACCGACGAGTTCTCGGCGTGTGTCGATGCCAGGCTGCAGAGCGCTGCGGGCAAGCCGGTGGAGCAGCTCGGCACGGCCTACCTGGGGCTGGTGGGTTGCGTGTCGGCCGCGCGCATCGCCACCTTGCACTCGGATGTCTGCGCGCAGGCCTACCTGGCGCGCGTGGACCCGCTGCGCAAGCGCTTCAAGCTGAGCGACCAGGATCTGTGCCCGACGGTGGCGGGCGACTGCCGCAGCAGGCTGGCGCAGATCGAGGCACTGCGCCGGGACAGGAAGCCGCAGAAATAAAACCGCAGAATCGCAGGATGAGCAGCTTCGCCTTCCTGTCGAACAACGCCTTCCTGAAGGCGCCCGCGGCTTCGGCCGACACGCCTTACGCGGTGGCCGGCATCGCCTGGGACGGCTCGGTGACGAACCGCCCTGGCGCCCGCTTCGGCCCGCGCGCGATCCGCGAGGCGAGCCACATGCTGTGCGACGGCATCCACCCGTTCTTCGACACCACGCCCGACGGGCAGCTCGGCGATGCCGGCGACCTGCTGCTGCCGAACACCAGCCTCGAGCGCATGCGCGCGGCGATGGGCCCGCAGGTGGCGCCGCTGATCCGCGCGCACCACATGGCCTGGCTGGGCGGCGACCACTCGATCACGCTGCCCTTGCTGCGCAGCTATGTCGAGTGGCTGGGCAAGCCGCTGGCGGTGATCCATTTCGATGCGCACTGCGACACCTGGGAGGATCACTTCGGCGAGCCGAGCGGCCACGGCACCTGGGTCTACGAGGCGATCAACGAAGGCCTGGTGATCAAGGAATGCTTCACGCAGCTGGGCATCCGCTCGGCCGGCCAGCGCGAGGCGCGCGAGTACGTGCGCGACCAGGGCGGGCAGATCTTCACCGCACGCGAGCTGCGCGGTCTCGACGGCGCGGTGCAGATGCAGCCGGTGCTGTCAGCGATCCGCAGCCGGCTCTCGCGCCACGACAACCCTCCCGTCTACCTGAGCCTGGACATCGACTGCCTCGACCCGGCCTTCGCGCCCGGCACCGGTACGCCCGAGCCGGGCGGCCTGACGACGACGCAGGTGCTGACGGTGCTGGAGGAACTGGCCGACCTCCCCTTCGTCGGGATGGATTGCGTGGAGGTCTCGCCGCCGTACGACCACGCCGAGCTGACGAGCTATGCGGCCGCCAGTTTCGTGTGGACGTATCTGTGCGGACGCCTCAGCAGGGCTTCGATACCTCAGCCTGAACGGGCTTGAGTGTTCGTCAAACCGCCAGCGCCGTCGTCTTCTTGACCGTCCGCAGCACCAGCATCGAGTTCGAGCGCACCACCCCCGGCAGCCGCTCCAGCACCTCGGTGTGGAAGCGCTCCAGGTCGCCCGCATCGCAGTAGGTAAAACGCAGCAGGTAGTCGTTGGTGCCGGCGACGTAGAAGCAGTCGAGGATCTCTGGCACGTCGCGCACCGCCTGCTCGAACTCGGCCATCGCGGCCTGTGTCAGCTTCTCGAGGTTGACGATCGTGAAGCTGGTGCCCGGCTGCCCGACCGCCTTCGAATCGATCAGCGCGACGTACTGCGCGATCACGCCGTTGTCTTCCAGCGCCTTGACGCGCCGCAGGCAGGCCGACGGTGACAGGTGAACCCGTTCGGCCAGCTCGACATTGGCCAGCTTGCCCTCGACCTGCAACACCTGCAGGATGTGGCGATCAATCGCATCGAGTTGCACCTTGGGCTTGCTGCTTGCCATATCCTGCGAATCCTTGATTGATTCTCCGCATGATATTGCGGCACACACTGGAATCGAGCTGCTTTGCGCAAGCAAATTTCGCGGCAGCCCGGCTAGACTGCGTGACGGAAATCACAGCGCTACCTGTCATGGACAACACCCTCGACGCCCACTGGATGCCCTTCACCGCCAACCGGCAGTTCAAGCAGGCGCCGCGCCTGCTGTCCAGGGCCGAAGGCATGCACTACTGGACGCCCGAGGGCCGCCAGGTGCTCGACGGCGCCGCCGGCCTGTGGTGCGTGAACGCCGGCCATGCCCGCCCGAAGATCGTCCAGGCGATCCAGGCGCAGGCCGCCGAGATGGATTTCGCGCCGCCCTTCCAGATGGGCCACCCGAAGGCGTTCGAGCTCGCGCAGCGTCTCGTGCAGCTGGCGCCGAAAGGCCTCAGCAAGGTCTTCTTCACCAACTCCGGTTCCGAATCGGTCGAGACCGCGCTGAAGATGGCGATCGGCTACCACCGCGCCCGCGGCGAAGGCCAGCGCACCCGGCTGATCGGCCGCGAGCGCGGCTACCACGGCGTCAATTTCGGCGGCATCTCGGTCGGCGGGCTGGTCGCCAACCGCAAGATGTTCGGCAGCCTGCTGCCGGGCGTCGACCACATCCGCCACACGCACGATCCGCGCAACGCGTTCACGCAGGGCCAGCCGCTGCACGGTGCCGAGCTGGCCGACGACCTGGAGCGCCTGGTCGCGCTGCACGATGCATCGACGATCGCCGCGGTCATCGTCGAGCCGGTCGCCGGCTCCACCGGCGTGCTGGTGCCGCCGCAGGGCTACCTCGAACGCCTGCGCGCCATCTGCGACAAGCACGGCATCCTGCTGATCTTCGACGAGGTCATCACCGGCTTCGGCCGCCTGGGCGCGCCGTTCGCGGCCACCAAGTTCGGCGTCACGCCCGACCTGATGACGGTCGCCAAGGGSCTGACCAACGGCGCGGTGCCGATGGGCGCGGTGTTCGCGAAGCAGCATGTGCACGATGCCTTCATGAACGGCCCCGAGCAGGCCATCGAGTTCTTCCACGGCTACACCTACTCGGCGCACCCGCTGGCCTGCGCCGCGGCACTCGGCACGCTGGACACCTACGCCGACGAAGGCCTGCTGACGCGCGGTGAAGCCATGGCGCCCACCTTCGAGCGCGCGGTGCATTCGCTGAAAGACCTGCCGAACGTGATCGACGTGCGCAACCTGGGCCTGGTCGGCGGCATCGAGCTCGCGCCGATCGACGGCCAGCCCGGCAAGCGCGCGTTCTCGGTCTTCCTCGACTGCTGGGAGAAGGGCCTGCTGATCCGCACCACCGGTGACACGATCGCGTTGTCGCCGCCGCTGATCATCGAGAACAAGCACATCGACCAGCTGATCGGCACCTTGTCCGACGCGATCAAGCGCGCGGCCTGAACATGCCCCCTCCTTTCAACCGCACACCAAAGGGCATTGCCTAGCGCCTACCGTATGAGCTTCCTGAGCGCCGACAGCGATCTCACCCGCCACTCGTACTACGCCGCGACCGTGCAGCGGACGGCGGGCTTTCCCATGCTGTCGTCGTCGCTCGACTGCGATGTCGCCGTCGTCGGCGGCGGCCTCGCGGGGCTCTCGGCAGCGATCGAGCTGGCCGACCGCGGCTACCGCGTCGCGCTGCTCGAAGCCCGTGAGGTCGGCTGGGGCGCCTCGGGCCGCAACGGCGGCCAGGCCATCGCCGGCCTCGCCTGCGAGCAGACGGTGATCGAGGACCAGCTCGGCCTCGACGCCTCGCGCCAGGTGTGGGCGATGACGCTCGAGGCGCTTGATCTCATCCACCAGCGCTGCAAGCGTTTCTCGATCGACTGCGACTGGCAATCCGGCTACCTGAGCCTGGCCATCAACTCGCGCAAGGCGCGCGAGCTGCACGACTGGCACGTGCTGATGCGCGAGCGCTACGACCACGACACCACCTGGATCACGCCGGCCGAGCTGCCGCAGTGGATCGCGAGCCCGCGTTTCCACAGCGGCGCTCACGATGCGCGCTCCGGCCACCTGCATCCGCTGAAGTACAGCCTGGGCCTGGCACGTGCCGCGGCGAGCGTCGGCGTGCAGCTGTTCGAGCAGTCGCCGGTCACGTCGATCACGCCCGGCCCCACGGTGCGGCTGACCACGCCGCAAGGCGAAGTGCGCGCGAAGCACGTGCTGCTCGCCGGCAACGTCTACCTGCAAGGCCTCGCGCCGCAGCTCGAACGCCGCATCATGCCGGTCGGCACCTACATCGTGGCCTCGAAGCCCGTCGATCCGGATCTCGCCCGCTCGCTGATCCCGTCGCGCGCGGCGGTGTGCGACACCAACTTCGTGCTCGACTACTTCCGCCCGACGCCCGACCACCGCATGCTGTACGGCGGGCGCGTCAGCTACAGCACCAGCACACCGCTCAACCTCGCGGCCAGCATGCAGCGCCGCATGGCGCGCAGCTTCCCGCAGTTGAAGGACACCGCGGTCGAGTTCTCGTGGGGCGGCTTCGTCGACATCAGCATGAACCGCGCGCCCGATTTCGGGCGGCTGCCCACCGAGGGTGCAGCCGCGGCCTCGAAACCGCACCACGACAACATCTACTACCTGCAAGGCTTCTCGGGCCACGGGCTCGCGTTGACGGGCCTCGCCGGCAAGCTCGTCGCCGAGGCGATCGACGGCCACGCGGCCCGCTTCGACACCTTCGCGAAGCTGCGCCACCGCACGTTCCCCGGCGGCCCGCTGCTGCGCACGCCGGCCCTCGTGATGGGGATGGCGTACTACCGCCTGAGGGACATGCTGTGAGGTGGCTGCCGATTGACTTTGCATTCGGCGCGGGCACACTCATTGCTCCTCTTGCGCTGTCTCTTGTGTTCTGTCTTGCGTTGCCAGTAAGCCCAGTGTGTTGCCGCTCAACAAGCGACGCGCAGCAAGCCCAATGAAAACACTGAACAAGCCGGTCGTCCTGATTCCCGCGTGCAACCGAATGGTCGGGCAGCACCCCTTCCACATCGCCGGCAAGAAATACATCGACGCGGTGCGCCTGGCAGGCTGCCTGCCGCTGGTCGTGCCCTCGTCCACCCCGGCCGAGATCGACGAGTTGCTCGACGTCGCCGACGGCGTGCTGCTCACCGGATCGCCATCGAACGTGCACCCGAGCCACTTCGGCGAAGAGGTGCGCGACGCCACGCTGCCGCTCGACCGCGACCGCGACGACTGGACGCTGCCGATGATCCCGCGTGCGCTCGAGCGCGGCATCCCGCTGTTCGCGATCTGCCGCGGCTTCCAGGAGGCCAACGTCGCGCTCGGCGGCTCGCTGCACCAGGCCGTGCAGGAGGTGCCGGGCCAGCGCGACCACCGCGGCGCGCCGCATTTGAAAGACGCGCCGCCCGAGGTCGTCTACGACTTCGCGCACGAGGTCACCGTGGTGCCCGGCGGCACGCTCGCCGGCATCATCGAGAAGCCCGCCTTCCAGGTGAACTCGGTGCACGGCCAGGGCGTCAACAAGCTCGCGCCGGGCCTGCGCGTCGAGGCCCGCGCGCCCGACGGCCTGGTCGAGGCCTTCTCGATGGCCGAGGCCAAGTCCTTCAACCTCTGCGTGCAATGGCACCCTGAATGGCAGGCCGCGCAGAACCCGATCTCGCTGCGCCTGTTCAAGGCCTTCGGCGCCGCCTGCCAGTCGTTCCGCGACCGCCACCGGGAGCCGCACCGCGACCCGGACCGTTAGGTGCGTTCCACCCTGCCCTGACGCTCGACCCAACCGCAGGTCATCCTGGCTTGCGGCCAACGAAACAAACAGGTGATCCCATGGTGGACAAGAACAACTTCAACTTCAGCGACCTCGAGCAGTGGCTCAACGACCGCCGCGTGACCGAGATCGAGTGCCTGGTGCCCGACCTCACCGGCGTGGCCCGCGGCAAGATCCTGCCGCGCGAGAAATTCACCGAGGACCGCGGCATGCGGCTGCCGGAGGCGATCGTCGCGATCGGCGTCACCGGTGAATTCCCCGAGGAAGGCCCGTACTACGACGTGATCCACGCGACCGACCGCGACATGCACCTGCGGCCGGACCCGAGCACGGTGCGCATCGTGCCGTGGGCGGTCGACCCGACCGCACAGGTCATCCACGACTGCTTCGACCGCGACGGCAAGATGATTCCGTACGCGCCGCGCTCGGTGCTGCGCAACATCTGCGACCTGTACGCCGCCGAGGGCTGGGACCCGGTGGTCGCGCCCGAGCTGGAGTTCTACCTGATCGAGCGCAGCACCGACCCGAACCAGCCGCTGCGCCCGCCGAAGGGCCGCAGCGGCCGCGCCGAGACCTCGCGCCAGGCGTACTCGATCGATGCGGTGAACGAGTTCGACCCGCTGTTCGAGGACATCTACGCGTACTGCGAGCAGATGGAGCTGAACGTCGACACGCTGATCCACG
>NZ_JBFUCB010000179.1:0-9949 GCF_056405435.1 Rhizobacter sp. P1_G5
GGCATGGAGTGCGTCGTCTACATGGGCAGCGAGGACGTGAAGCGCCAGTCGCCCAACGTCTACCGCATGAAGCTGCTCGGCGCKACCGTCGTGCCGGTGGAGAGCGGCTCCAAGACGCTGAAGGACGCGCTGAACGAGGCGCTGCGCGACTGGGTCACCAACGTCGAGAACACCTTCTACATCATCGGCACGGTGGCTGGCCCGCACCCGTACCCGGCGATGGTGCGCGACTTCCAGCGCGTGATCGGCGACGAGTGCCTGGTGCAGATGCCCGAGCTCGCCGGTCGCCAGCCCGATGCGGTGATCGCCAGCGTGGGCGGCGGCAGCAACGCGATGGGGATCTTCTATCCGTACATCGAGCATGCCGGCACGCGGCTGATCGGCGTCGAGGCGGCAGGGCAGGGGCTGGACACCGGCAAGCATGCCGCGAGCCTCAGCGCCGGTTCGCCCGGCGTGCTGCACGGCAACCGCACCTACCTGCTGCAGGACGAGAACGGCCAGATCATCGAGACGCACTCGATCTCCGCCGGGCTCGACTACCCGGGCGTCGGCCCGGAGCATGCCTACCTGAAGGACACCGGCCGCGCCGAGTACGTCGGCATCACCGACGACGAGGCGCTGAAGGCCTTCCACTACCTGTGCCGCACCGAGGGCATCATCCCGGCGCTGGAGTCGTCGCATGCGGTCGCGCACGCGATGAAGCTCGCGCCGACGATGCGCCCCGACCAGCACCTGCTCGTCAACCTGTCCGGCCGCGGCGACAAGGACATCGGCACCGTCGCCGACCTGTCGGGCGAGAAGGTGCATGCCCAGCCCTCGGAAGCGGGCCAGACCGTGAAGGGGGCGCAATGAGCCGCATCGCCACCCGCTTCAATGCGCTGAAGAAGGAAGGCCGCAAGGCGCTGATCCCGTACATCACGGCCGGCGACCCGTACCCGGATGCCACCGTCGAGCTGATGCTCGCGATGGCCGAGGCCGGTGCCGACGTGATCGAGCTCGGCGTGCCGTTCTCCGATCCGATGGCCGACGGCCCGGTGATCCAGAAGGCGGCCGAGCGGGCGCTCGCGAAGAAGATCGGCATGGTGCAGGTGCTCGACTACGTGCGCGGCTTCCGGGCCCGCAACACGACGACGCCGCTGGTGCTGATGGGGTACGCCAACCCGATCGAGCGCTATGACCAGCTGCATGGGGCCGGTGCCGATGAGAGCGCGTTCGTGCGCGACGCCGCCGCGGCCGGCGTCGACGGCGTCCTGGTCGTCGACTACCCGCCCGAGGAATGCGAGGCCTTCGCCGCCCGGCTGAAGGCGAAGCAGCTCGACCCGATCTTCCTGCTCGCGCCCACCTCCACCGAACAGCGCATGAAGGATGTGGGCCGCATCGCGAGCGGCTACGTCTACTACGTGTCGCTGAAGGGCGTGACCGGCGCCGGCCACCTCGACACCGACGCGGTGGCCCGGATGGTGCCGCGGATCCAGGCCCATGTGCAGGTGCCGGTGGGTGTAGGCTTCGGCATCCGCGACGCACAGACGGCCATCGCGGTCGCCAGGGTGTCGGATGCGGTCGTCATCGGATCCCGCATCGTGCAATTGCTTGAAACCCAGACGCGCGACAATGTCGTCCCCGCGGCCGCGGCGTTCATCGCCGAGATCCGCGCCGCCCTCGATACCCTGAAAGGAGCTCCCGCATGAGTTGGCTCGAGAAACTKCTTCCGCCGAAGATGCAGCAGACGGACCCGAGCGAGCGCCGCACGGTGCCCGAAGGCCTGTGGATCAAGTGCCCGTCGTGCGACACCGTGCTCTACAAGAGCGACCTCGAGCAGAACATCAACGTCTGCCCGAAGTGCAGCCACCACCACCGCATCCGCGCCCGCGCGCGGCTCGATGCCTTCCTCGACGGCGAAGGCCGCTACGAGATCGGCCAGGAGGTGCTGCCGGTCGACGCGCTGAAGTTCAAGGACAGCAAGCGCTACCCGGAGCGGCTGAAGGAATCGCTCGAGAGCACCGGCGAGACCGATGCGCTGGTGGTGATGGGCGGTGCGGTGCTCAGCATCCCGCTGGTGGCCGCCTGCTTCGAGTTCGACTTCATGGGCGGCTCGATGGGCTCGGTGGTCGGCGAGCGCTTCGTGCGCGGCGTCGAGGCCGCGGTCGAGCAGAAGGTGCCGTTCGTCAGCTTCGCGGCCACCGGTGGCGCGCGCATGCAGGAAGGGCTGCTGAGCCTGATGCAGATGGCCAAGACCAATGCGGCGCTGACGCTGCTGGCCAAGGCGAAGCTGCCCTACATCAGCGTGCTGACCGACCCGACGATGGGCGGCGTCTCGGCGAGCTTCGCGTTCGTCGGCGACATCGTGTTCGCCGAGCCGAAGGCGCTGATCGGCTTCGCCGGCCCGCGCGTGATCGAGAACACCGTGCGCGAGAAGCTGCCCGAGGGTTTCCAGCGCGCCGAGTTCCTCGTCAAGACCGGCGCGATCGACGGCATCATCGACCGGCGCGAACTGCGCACGACGATCGCCCGCTCGCTCGCGATGCTGCAACGGCAAAGCGCCGACGCCGTGGCCTGAGCCGGCCCGGCTCCCTGCGCAAGGCGGCCTCGGCCGCCTTTCCTTCTTCTGAGACCGTCATGCCCACACCGACCACCCTCGCCGAATGGCTCGCCCACTGCGAGCAGCTGCACCCCAAGGACATCGACATGGGGCTGGAGCGCAGCCTGCTGCTGAAGCAGCGCCTGGGCATCGCCTTCCAGGTGCCGGTGATCACGGTGGCGGGCACCAACGGCAAGGGCTCGACCTGCGCGATGCTCGAATCCATCGGGCTGCAGGCCGGCTACCGCGTCGGGCTCTACATCAAGCCGCATTTCGTGCACTTCGAGGAGCGCTGCCGCGTGAACGGCCGCAGCGTCGACGCGGCCGAGCTGATCCCGCACTTCGAGGCGGTCGAGGAGGCGCGCGCCGGCATGCCGCTGACCTACTTCGAGTTCACGACGATGGCGATCCTGCGGCTGCTCGCGAGYGCGCCGCTCGACATGGTGATCCTCGAGGTCGGGCTCGGCGGCCGGCTCGACACCATCAATGCGATCGATGCCGATTGCGCGGTGATCACCAGCATCGACATCGACCACACCGCCTACCTCGGCACCGATCGCGAATCGATCGGCCGCGAGAAGGCCGGCATCATGCGTGCCGGCAAGCCGGTGGTGGTGGGCGACCCGATGGTGCCGGCCAGCATCGTCGCGCATGCGGCCGAGGTGGGCGCCGAGCTGCGGCTGCTCGGCCGCGATTTCAACTACGCCGGCGACAAGCAGCAGTGGGGCTGGGGCGGGCGCGACAAGCGCTTCAGCGGGCTCGCCTACCCGGCGCTGCGCGGCGCCAACCAGCTGCTGAACGCATCGGCCGCGCTGGCCGCCTTCGAGGCCTTGCGCGATCGGCTGCCGATCACCGCACAGGCGGTGCGCAACGGCTTCGCATCGGTCGAGCTGACCGGCCGCTTCCAGATCGTGCCGGGCCAGCCGACGCTGGTGCTGGACGTCGCGCACAACCCGCACGCGGTCGGCGCGCTGGCCGAGAACCTCGACCAGATGGGCTTCTTCCCGCGCACCCACGTGGTGTTCGGCGCGATGGCCGACAAGGACCTCGAAGCGATCCTGCGCCGCATGGCGCCGCTGGTCGATGCGTGGCATTTCACCGACCTGCCGATCGCGCGCGCGGCCGGCGCCGCCGAGCTGCAGCAGCTGCACGAACGCCTGGCGCTGAAAGGCCCGGGCCCGGTCGCTACATTCCGTCACGCGAGCCCGGACGACGCACTGCGTGCGGCCATCGAGGCGGCGGACCCCGCTGATAGAATCGTGGTCTTCGGCTCGTTCTTCACCGTGGGCGGCGTGCTGAAGGACGGCGTCCCCCGTCTTTCTGCCAAGCACTTGAGCTGATCGCTCTCTTGCTCACCTGGAATCAGCTCTTCATGGGTCTGCTGTCCTTCCTGAAGCGCACGCCGGGCAACACGCCCAACAGCGCAACGCCCGCCAAATCCAAGGCGAAGGCGCCCCCGGTGGCCGAATCCCCCGACTCCGTCGCACAGGCCCGCACGCGCGCGCGCCAGCGGCTCATCGGCGCCGCCGTGCTGGTGATCGCCGGCGTGATCGGCTTCCCGCTGTTGTTCGAGACCCAGCCGCGTCCGTTGCCGGTGGACACGCCGGTCGAGCTGCGGCGCGACACCCCGGCCGCGCCCGCCACGACGCCGGCCCCGGCCGCCACCAACGCACGGGCGGCCGATGCGAAACCGGCACCGCTGCCGCCGAGCGTGATCACCGAGAACGTGGCCGATGCAGGCCGCGAGCCGTCGGCCTCGGCGCCGGCCGCTGCGGTCCCGCCACCGGCCGTGGCGGCGGTCACGCCGAAGCCGGCGCCCGTGCCGGCCCCCGCACCGGTCGAACGCAAGCCTGCCGAAAAACCCGCTGAAAAGCCGGCCGACAAGCCTGCCGACAAGCCCGCTGCCAAGCCCAACGACAGCGCCCGCGCGCAGGCCCTGCTCGACGGCAAGCCCGCCACGCCCGAGGCGGCCGGCCGCTTCGTCGTGCAGGTCGGTGCGTTCGCCGAGGTCAACGCCGCCCGCGAGGCCCGCCACAAGGTCGAGAAGCTCGGCCTGAAGACCTACACGCAGGTCGTCGAGACCTCGGCGGGCAACCGCATCCGCGTGCGGGTCGGCCCGTTCGCATCGCGCGACGAGGCCGACAAGGCTGCCGCGAAGATCAAGACCGCCGGCCTGCCGTCGGCCATCCTGACGCTGTGACGGCGCACGATGGGCTGGGTCGATGGGGTCTTTCTCGGCATCCTGGGTCTCTCCGTCCTGGTGGGGCTCGTGCGCGGCCTGGTGTTCGAGCTGCTGTCGCTGGTCGGCTGGTTTGCGGCCTGGTTCGCCGCGCAGTGGCTGACGCCGATGGTCGCGCCGCACATCCCGGTCGGCCGCATCGGCTCCGGCATCAACCATGCGGCGGCATTCGCGCTCACCTTCGTCGCGGCGCTGATCGTCTGGGGCATCCTGGCGCGGCTGCTGCGCTTCCTGATCCACGTGACGCCGCTGAGCCTCATCGACCGCCTGCTGGGTGGCTTCTTCGGCCTGCTGCGCGGCGTGGTCGTGCTGCTGGCCATCGGGCTGGTGGTCGGCATGACGCCGATGGTGACTTCACCGGCCTGGACAAGCTCGGTGGGCGCGCCGTGGCTCAATGCCACCCTGGCGGCCTTGAAGCCCGTGCTTCCGCCTCAACTCTCTTCCCACCTGCCCGCATGACGCGGGCCGGTTGAACAAGCAAGGACTCTCCCATGTGCGGCATCGTTGGCGTGATCTCGAAAACGCCGGTCAACCAGCTGATCTACGACGCGCTGCTGCTGCTGCAGCACCGCGGCCAGGATGCCGCCGGCATCGTCACGATGCAGGGCACCAAGTGCTTCATGCACAAGGCGCGCGGCATGGTGCGCGACGTGTTCCGCACCCGCAACATGCGCGGCCTGCCCGGCACCGTGGGCCTGGGCCAGACGCGCTACCCGACGGCCGGCAACGCCTACAACGAGGAAGAGGCGCAGCCGTTCTACGTCAACGCACCGTTCGGCATCGTGCTGGTGCACAACGGCAACCTGACCAACGCGCATTCGCTGAAGCAGGAGCTGTTCGACATCGACCGCCGCCACATCAACACCGAGAGCGACACCGAGGTGCTGATCAACATCCTCGCGCACGAGCTCGAGATGGCCGCGCGCGACCTGCCGCTGACCACCGAGGAGATCTTCAAGGCGGTCGGCGCGGTGCACAAGCGCATCAAGGGCTCGTACGCGGTGGTCGCGCTGATCGCCGGCTACGGGCTGCTGGCCTTCCGCGACCCGTACGGGATCCGCCCGCTGTGCTTCGGCGAGGCGATGACGCCGGACGGCCCCGAGGTGATGGTGGCCAGCGAATCGGTGGCGCTCGAAGGCACCGGCCACAAGCTGGTGCGCGACGTGGCGCCGGGCGAGGCCGTCTTCATCGACCTGGACGGCAAGCTCCACACCCAGCAGTGCGCCGAGAACCCGACGCTGAACCCGTGCATGTTCGAGTTCGTGTACCTCGCACGGCCCGATTCGGTGATGGACGGCGTGTCGGTCTACCAGGCGCGGCTGAACATGGGCGAGACGCTCGCGCAGCGCCTGATCTCGACGATGCCGCCGAACGAGATCGACGTGGTGATCCCGATCCCCGAGTCGAGCCGGCCATCGGCGATGCAGCTGGCGCAGAAGATCGGCAAGCCGTACCGCGAAGGCTTCGTGAAGAACCGCTACGTCGGCCGCACCTTCATCATGCCGGGGCAGGGCGTGCGCAAGAAATCGGTGCGCCAGAAGCTGAACGCGATCGCGGTCGAGTTCAAGGGCCGCAATGTGCTGCTGGTSGACGATTCCATCGTGCGCGGCACCACCTCGAAGGAGATTGTGCAGATGGCACGCGAGGCCGGCGCGCGCAAGGTCTACATGGCCTCGGCCGCGCCGCCGGTGCGCTTCCCGAATGTCTACGGCATCGACATGCCGACCAGCGAAGAGCTGATCGCGCACAACCGCAGCATCGAGGAGATCCGCCAGTTCATCGGCGCCGATGCGCTGATCTACCAGGACGTGGCCGCGATGAAGAAGGTGGTGGGCGCGCTGAACCCGAGGCTGAACGGCTTCGAGGCCTCGTGCTTCGACGGCTATTACGTGACGGGCGACGTGTCGGCCGCCGATTTCGACGCGATCGCGACGCAGCGCAAGTCGCAGGGCGGCGACGAGGAAGAGGGCGCCGACCGCTCGCGCCTCGCACTGCAGAGCGCGTCGACGGAGCGCAGCTGATGGCCGATGCGCCGGCGAAGCGAGGCATTCCGCGCGTCGAGCTGCCGGCCGACGTGCGGCGCGACACGCTCGCGGTGCGCGAGGGCCTGCCGCCGAGCGCGTGGGGCGAGAACTCCGAGGCGCTGTTCCTGACCAGCAGCTTCGTGCAGCCCGATGCGGCGAGCGCCGCCGCGCGCTTCGCGAACGAGGAAGAGGCGTTCATCTATTCGCGCTTCAGCAACCCGACGGTGACCATGTTCGAGCGGCGCCTGGCGGCGCTCGAAGGCGCGCAGGCCTGCATCGGCACCGCCAGCGGCATGAGCGCGATCCTGCTGCTCGGCATGGCGCTGCTGAAGGCGGGCGACCACGTGATCTGCTCGCGCAGCGTGTTCGGCTCGACGATCATGCTGTTCGGCCGCGAGTTCGCGAAGTTCGGCGTCGAGACCACGTTCGTCTCGCAGACCGATCCCGATGAATGGCGGCGTGCGCTGAAGCCGAACACGAGGTTGCTGTTCGCCGAATCGCCGACCAACCCGCTGACCGAGGTGTGCGACATCCGCGCGCTGGCGCAGATCGCGCACGAAGCCGGCGCGCTGCTGGCGGTCGACAACTGCTTCTGCTCGCCGGCGCTGCAGCGGCCGATCGAGTACGGCGCCGACCTGGTCGTGCACTCGGGCACCAAGTACCTCGACGGGCAGGGCCGGGTGATCGCCGGCGCGGTGTGCGGGCCGGAGCAACTGATCAACGACAGGTTCGTGCCGGTGATGCGCAGCGCGGGGATGTCGCTGTCGCCGTTCAACGCCTGGGTCGTGCTGAAGGGGCTCGAGACGCTGTCGATCCGGATGCAGGCGCAGGGCGAGCGCGCGCTGCAGCTGGCCGGCTGGCTCGAGCAGCAGCCGCAGGTGGCGCGTGTGTTCTATCCCGGCCTGCGTTCGCACCCGCAGCATGAACTGGCGATGGCGCAGCAATCGGGCTCGGGCGGCGCGGTGGTGTCGTTCACCGTGAAGAGCGCCGATGCCACCAGCGCCCGCAAGAACGCCTTCCACGTGATCGACCGGACGCAGGTCTGCTCGATCACCGCCAACCTGGGCGACACCAAGACCACGATCACGCACCCGGCCAGCACCTCGCACGGCCGGCTGACCGAAGACCAGCGCCAGGCCGCCGGCATCACGCAGGGCCTGATCCGCGTGGCGGTGGGCCTGGACGATGTGCAAGACCTGAAGGCCGACCTGCTGCGTGGTTTGGTCGGCCTCGATTCCCTTTGATCCAGACACCATGACCCGACCGATCCGCACCCGCATCGCCCCGTCGCCCACCGGCTTCCTGCACCTGGGCACGGCCCGCACCGCGCTGTATTCGTGGGCCTTCGCGCGCCACTTCGGCGGCGAGTTCGTGCTGCGCATCGAAGACACCGACGTCGCCCGCTCGACGCAGGATTCGGTCGACCAGATCCTCGCGTCGATGCGCTGGCTGGGGCTCGACTGCGACGAGGGGCCGATCTACCAGATGCAGCGGCTGGAGCGCTACCGCGCGGTGGTCGACCAGATGCTCGCCGAGGGCAGCGCCTACCGCTGCTACACGACGCCCGCCGAGCTCGACGTGATGCGCGAGGCGCAACGTGCGCGCGGCGAGAAGACCCACTACGACGGCCGCTGGCGCCCGGCGCCCGGCAAGACGCTGCCGACGCCGCCCGCCGGCGTGGAGGCGGTGATCCGTTTCGCGAACCCGCACGACGGCATCGTCAGCTGGGACGACCTGGTCAAGGGCCCGATCAGCATCGCGAACAAGGAGATCGACGACCTGATCATCATGCGGGCCGACGGTGTGCCGACCTACAACTTCGCGGTGGTCGTCGACGACTGGGACATGGCCATCAGCCATGTGTTCCGCGGCGACGAGCATGTGAACAACACGCCGTGGCAGATCAACATCTTCAACGCGCTGAAGGCGCCGCTGCCGCTGTTCGGCCATGTGCCGGTGATCCTCGGCGATGACGGACAGAAGCTGTCGAAGCGGCGTGGGGCGGTCAGCGTGACCGCGTACGAGGAGAACGGCTTCCTGCCCGAGGCGATGCTGAACTACCTGGCGCGCCTCGGCTGGAGCCACGGCGATGAAGAGCTGTTCACGCGCGAGCAGCTGGTGTCGTGGTTCGACGGCAGCCACCTGTCGAAGAGCCCGGCGCAGTGGGATGCGGCGAAGCTCGCGTGGGTCAACGCGCACTACCTGAAGACGATCGACGAGCGGCGCCTGGCCGCGCTGGTCGTGGCGCAGTTCGCGCGCCGCGGCATCAGCGTGTCGGAAGACGAAGCGGCGGCGCGCTGCGGCCTGTTCAAGGACCGCTGCTCGACGACGGTGGAGCTGGCCGACTGGCTGCAGATGTATTTCGCCGACGTGGCGCCGAGTGCCGAAGACCTCGCGACGCACGTGACCGATGCGGTGAAGCCGGCGCTCGCGACCTTGCGCGAGAAGCTCGCCGCGAGCGAGTGGAGCAAGCCCGCGATCGCGGCCGCGATCAAGGAGACGCTGGGTGCACACGGCCTCAAGATGCCGCAGCTCGCGCATGCCGTTCGCGTGCTGGTGTGCGGTCGTGCGCAGACGCCGTCGGTCGATGCGGTGCTCGAGCTCTTTGCGCGTGAAAAAGTTTTGAGCCGCTTGCAGAGGGCCTGAAAAATCTGCCTATAATCGTGGTCTTCGCTACTGAGAACAGCGCAGCGCCAGAAGGAAGGCTGAAAGGTCAACCCGATGGTCACCAGAATTCAAGGATTCTTGGGGGTATAGCTCAGCTGGGAGAGCGCTTGCATGGCATGCAAGAGGTCAGCGGTTCGATCCCGCTTACCTCCACCAAGACTCCAAAGTCTTGGGGCGCGTTGTTCAGAGTCGTGAAGAGTGAAAGTTTCAGTCCCCTTCGTCTAGAGGCCTAGGACACCACCCTTTCACGGTGATTACAGGGGTTCGAATCCCCTAGGGGACGCCAAGTTTGGCGGGGCTTGCGCAGAGAACATGGTTCAACGCGAAAACCCGCTGCGGTAAGAAGAATTGGAGTGGTAGTTCAGTTGGTTAGAATACCGGCCTGTCACGCCGGGGGTCGCGGGTTCGAGCCCCGTCCACTCCGCCAACAAAAAGCCCTTG
>NZ_JBFUCB010000180.1:0-9916 GCF_056405435.1 Rhizobacter sp. P1_G5
TGAGTCCGCAGCGCCTGGCATGAAAAAGCCGGCGCGAGGCCGGCTTCGTCGGGCGGGCGTGGACTTGCGTCCCGCTTGATCTACTTCACGGCGGAGGCGGCGGCCGATGCGGCCGGGGCGGCTTCGGCGGCGGAAGCTGCACCCGCGGGCGCAGCACCGGAGGCCGGCGCGGCCGCAGGTTCGGCGAACTTGGCGCCGCCCTTGTTGGCCATGTAGACGACGGCGCGGCCGATCTCGACATCGCTGAAATCGCCGCCGCCCTGCGGGCCCATCGCGCCCTTGCCCTTCAGCGCGTGGGTCAGCAACACGTCGTAGCCCTGCGGGATGCGCGGTGCCCAGGCCGCGGTGTCGCCGAACTTCGGCGCGCCGGCGACGCCGGCGGTGTGGCAGGCGGTGCACTGGGCGGCGAAGACCTGCTCGCCGCTCTTCAGCGAGGCGGGATCGGACAGGTCCTTGACCTCGTAGCCGGCGATCGGCTGGATGCGCTTGGCGACGGCCTCGGCCTTCAGGCCATCGCTGCCGGCGGCGGGCTGGTGATCGGCCTCGACGTAGCTGACGAGCAGGATGATGGCCACGATCGGGATCACGAAGGCGAAGAACACCGCGAGGATCAGCTGCTTGGGCGTCTTGATCGGACCCTCGTGCGGGGCGTCGTGTTCGGGAGTGCTGTGGGCGTCGCTCATGGAGTTCCTCGAGGCGTATCCGTTGGCTGGCGATACTGGCAAAACCGCGGGATTATAGAGGGCCCCTCCCGGCGCGCCACCGGGCTCACCCGGGGTCGGCGGCGGCCACTGTAGAATCCCGCACTTCGCGCCCGTAGCTCAATGGATAGAGTACTGCCCTCCGAAGGCAGGGGTTGCTGGTTCGATCCCAGCCGGGCGCACCATTTCCGCACGACCGGCACACCACGGCCACGGCACCGCAGCACCATCGCTTCACTTCACGGAAGAACGATCCCCATGCGCGCTGCTTCGGTGAGCGACGATGCACACAAGGCGTGCCGCAACTGCGGCGAGACACTGCGCGGTGCCTGGTGCCACGCCTGCGGCCAGAGCGGCCACCTGCACCGCTCGCTGCTGCACCTGGGCGAGGAGGTCCTGCACGGCCTGCTGCACTTCGAGGCCAAGGGCTGGCGCACGCTGCCGCTGCTGGTGGCGCGGCCCGGCCTGCTGACGCGCCGCTACATCGACGGCCAGCGCGTGCGCTACGTGTCGCCGCTGGCGCTCTTCCTGTTCACGGTGTTCCTGATGTTCTTCGTGGTGTCGCTCGGGCCCAAGGGAACGCCGGACCGTCTTGCCGGTGCCGCGTCCGAACGGGCCGACCTGCTGGCCGAGGTGAAGGACGCCGATGCGGCGGTCGCCAAGGCAGAGCAGGAACTCGCCCGGATCCGGGCGCAGGGAGCAGACATCACCGACGCACTCGCCGAACTGGCCGAAGCCCGCCAGGAGGCCCGCATGCAAGGCGAGGCCCTCCAGGCCTTCGACGCCTCGCCGAGGGCGACTGCCGCGCCGGCCTCGAGCCCGGTCGACGGACAGCACCGGACCCGCGTCGACACCGGCAACGCGCAGCTCGATGCCGCGATCCGCCACGCCATCGACAACCCGGAACTGGCGCTCTACAAGCTCAAGGGCACGGCCTACAAGTTCTCGTTCCTGCTGGTGCCGATCTCGCTGCCGTTCCTGTGGCTGATGTTCTTCTGGCGGCGCGGCATCGCGATGTACGACCATGCCGTCTTCTCGCTCTACTCGCTGACCTTCATGTCGCTGCTGGTGACGGTCGCGGCGCTGCTGTACGGCACCCCTGCCCGGGGCTTCGTCGCGCCGCTGCTGATCCTCGTGCCGCCGGTGCACCTGGCCGTGCACCTGCGCGAAACCCATGGCCTGACGTGGTCGTCGACCGTGTGGCGCACCGGCGTGCTGCTGTGCGTGTGCCTGGCGGCCTTGCTGCTGTTCCTGGCCGCCATCCTGGCGCTGTCGATGGCCTGATCGCGAGTTCATCCATGACCCCCACGCTGCGCACCCTGACCCTCGCCGCCCTCTGCGCCACCTTCCTCGCCGGCTGCTCGGTGATGAGCAAGGACGATTGCCTGAAGGCCGACTGGCGCGAACTCGGCCGCCGCGATGCTTCGCAAGGCCTGACGATCGAGCGCTTCACCGCGCGTGCCGACGCCTGCCGCAAGAACGACATCGGCGCCGACCGCAGCGCCTATGCCGCGGGCCATGCCGACGGGCAGCGCGCCTACTGCACCGGTGAACTCGGCGAGAACGATGCGACGCTCGGCAAGGTGTCGGCGCCGCTGTGCGCGCCGGTGCCGGTCGGCAACGCCTACCAGACCGGCTACGAGATGGGCCTGATCAGCTTCTGCACCGCGCGCAGCGGCTACGAGTTCGCGCGGCTCGGCGGCACCTACCGCAACACCTGTCCGGCGGATCTCGCGGGGCCGTTCAACGCCGGCCTGCGCATGGGCACCGAACTGCGCGCGCTGAACAACCGGCTCGACGGCATCCTGCGCGATGCGACCGAGCAGCGGAAGGTGCTGGCCGACGACAAGTCGAGCGCCGACCAGCGCGACACCGCCCGGCGGCAGCTGCGCCAGCTGGATGCCGACGAGGCCGCGACGCGCCGCCTCATCCGCCAGGCCGAGCTGTCGGCGCTGTCGCTCTGAACATCGCGACGCTCAGCTCACGACGTCGCTGACGAGCAGCGCAGTGCGCGCCGCCGAGGTCGCCGGCGGATGGCGCGGCTCTTCGGGCAGCTCGGCGGTCTGCTCCCAGATCGCGTGCGCCAGCACGGCCGCCGGGCTGCCGCGCAGGACGTGGCGCGGCCGCACCATCAACACCTCGACCGGCGCGGTCCAGCGCGGCTGGGCGCACAGCAGCTCGCCGGCCCGCAGTTCGTGGCTCACCATCGACTCGTAGACCATGCCGAGCCCGAGCCCCTGCGCCACCAGCGCGTGCAGGCCGGACATGCTCTGCGCGACGCCGGCCACGCGCAGGTGGGGCAGCGTGCGCTCACGCGCCAGGCGCCGGTTCAGGAAGCTCGCCAGCGGATGCGCAACCGCATAGTCGACGACCGGCACCGGCCGCTGCGGCGTGCCCGGCAGCTCGAACAGCGGCTGGCCGCCGCGCGCGCCCACCACCGGCATCAGGCGGTCGCGCGCGACCAGCTTGGCGTGGAACAACTCCGGGGCGAGGTCGACCGCCGCTTGTGGATCCTGGGCCACCACCCACAGCAGCGCGCGGCCCGACAGCAGCGAGGCGCGCGCGTGGCGCTCGTCGTGGCTGACGACGCGCAACGCCGTGTCGGGGCAGCTGCGCCGGATGCGCCCGAGCAGCAGCGGCAGCAGGCCGGCCTCGAGTCCGTCGGCGACGGCGATCGTCACGGCATGGGGATTGCGGCGGATGCGCCATGGATCCTGCCCTTGCGCGGCATCGAGCATCGAATGCAAGCCGATCGCCAGCGGCGCGAAGCGGCGCCCCGCCGCCGTCAGCAGCAGCGGCTGCGCCAGGCGATCGAACAACGGCGCGCCGACCCACTGCTCCAGTGCCTGGATGCGCCGCGACAGCCCCGACTGCGAGACGCCGCGGCGCTGCGCCGCGTGCGTGAAGCTGCCGCAGTCGATCACCGCCTGGAAATCATCGAGCCATCGGACGTCCATCGGCATCGTTGCCTTCCCGGCCGCTGTGCGTCGTCGGAGCCGGGAACATCCGGGTGTCGGGGTGCGTGTGGCGCCAGACCGCTTCGCCGTCGACGAACAGCCGCGATTCGCCGGTCTTCAGCGGCGACCAGGGTTCGTCGACCGTGAGCGGCGCGGTCGCGATGACGACCATGCGGTCGTCGCGCCGGTTCAGCACGCCCAGGTCGAGCGACACGTCGCAGTCGACCAGGCGGGCGGTCGGGAACGGGTGGCGGCGCTCCAGCACCACCAGCCGGCTGGAGCAGTGCGCGTACAAGCCCTGGCCGTTGGACAGCAGGATGTTGAAGTTGCCGTGCCGCGCAATCGAGGCGCACAGCTCGGCCACGCACGGCGCCATCTCGAGCCAGCCCGGCGGTTGCGGCCGGTTGCCGAAGCGCTCGCGCAGCTGCTGCAGCAGCCAGCAGAAGGCCTTCTCGCTGTCGGTGCTGCCGATCGGCAGGAAGGGCCCGCGCAGCGGCGGGTGGAAATCGCGCAGGTCGCCGTTGGTCGCGAAGATCCAGGACTGGCCGCCCCACTCGCGCTGGAACGGGTGGCTGTTCGACAGCATCGGCTCGCCCTGCGTGGCCTTGCGGAGGTGGGCCAGCACGATCTTCGACTTGATCGGGTAGCGGCTGACGAATTCGGCCAGCGGCGAATCGCAGGCCGGCTGATCGTCGAGAAAGATGCGGCAGCCGGATCGCTCGTAGAAAGCGATGCCCCAGCCGTCGGCATGGTCGCCGGTGCGGCCGCCGCGTTGCGCGAAGCCGGTGAACGAGAAAGTGATCGCGGCATTCGCGCTGGAGCTCATCCCGAGTAGCTGACACATGGCAGATCTGGTGTTCAATACGCGGCATCGTGGCCTCCAATTGAGGAGAAATGACGAAGTTCGATGCGATCGCCCGCGAGCTGCGCGAGCACAGGCACCACCTCTCGATGCTGTGCGTCGCGGCGTTGCTGGCGGCGTGCGCCTCGGGCCCGCCGAAATCGTCGTCCCGCGACGGACCCGAAGCGAAGCCGCCCCCCGACCTCGCGCGCGTGCCCGATGCGCAACCGCAGGTCGAACCGATCCGCCCGGGCGGGCCGAACAAGCCCTACGAGGTGCTCGGCAAGGACTACACGCCGCAGCGCGACGACAGCCCGTTGACCGAGAAGGGGCTCGCCTCGTGGTACGGCCGCAAGTTCCACGGCAAGCGCACCGCGAGCGGCGAGGTCTACAACATGTACGCGATGACGGCCGCGCACAAGACGATGCCGATCCCGAGCTACGCCCGGGTGCGCAACCCGGCCAACGGGCGCGAGGTGATCGTGCGCGTCAATGACCGCGGCCCGTTCCACCCGGGCCGCGTGATCGACCTGAGCTACACCGCGGCGCTGAAGCTCGGCGTGCTGAACGGCGTTGCGCCGGTCGAGGTCGAGCGCATCACGTTCGAGCAGATCCGCGCCGGGTCGTGGCGGCGCGATGGGGGCGCGACGGAGGTGGCTGCGGCGCCTGCGCCTGCGCCGACCCCTGCGCCATTGCCCTCGCCATTGCCGGCTGCCGTGTCGACCCCCTTGCCGGTGCCGGTCGCCGCCGTACCGATCCCCGAGCTGCCGGCTGCATCGGCCCCCGATGCGCCGGTCGACCCGAAGCCCAGCCGCGCCTTCACGACCGCGGCACAAGGCTTCTGGGTGCAACTCGGCGCGTTCAAGCAGCGCGATGGCGCCGAGGAGTTCCAGCGCCGCGTGTCCGGCGAACTCGACTGGCTGGCGCCCTTGCTCGCGGTGTTCAGCGAGCCGTCGATCTTCCGGTTGCAGGCCGGGCCCTACCCGAGCCGCGGCGAGGCGCAGGATGCCGCCGCCCGCATCCGCGAGGCGTTGAAGCTGGTGCCGTTGATCGTCGAGCGCCGCTGAACGGAGCCGTCGGCCTCAGCGGCCGCCGGTCACGTCCAGCAGGCTGCCGGTGGTGTAGCTCGCCGCATCGGACAGCAGCCACGCGATCGCGCGCCCCACTTCGTCGGCCGTGCCGGCGCGCTGCATCGGCACCTGCGGCGCCAGCTGCTGCACCCGGTCGGGCTGTCCGCCGGAGGCGTGGATGTCGGTCTCGATGATTCCCGGCCGCACCGCGTTCACGCGGATGCCTTCGGTGGCCACCTCGCGCGCCAGGCCGATCGTGAAGGTGTCGATCGCGCCCTTCGCGGCGGCATAGTCGACGTACTGCCCCGGGCCGCCCAGCCGCGCCGCAGCCGACGACAGGTTGACGATCGCGCCGCCCGGCCCGCCGTGGCGTGTCGACAGCCGCTTCACCGCCTCGCGCGCGCACAGGAAGCTGCCGAACACGTTGATCGCGAACATGCGCTGCAGGCGCGCGCCGTCGATCTGTTCGACGCGGGTCGCCCGGTCGACGACACCGGCGTTGTTGACCAGGCCGTGCAGCGCCGCCACCTGGCCGTCGCGCCCTGCCGCATCGACCTGCCCGAACATCGAGATCACCTGCGCCTCGACCGACACGTCGGCCTGCACCGCGATCGCGCGCCGGCCGAGCGCGAGCACGCGGTCGACCACCGCCTGCGCCGCGGCCGCATCGCGGGTGTAGTTCACCACCACGTCGAAACCCAGCTCCGCGCAGCACACGGCGGCCGCGGCGCCGATGCCGCGGYTGCCGCCGGTCACCAGCACCGTGCGGCCGCGCGCCGCATTGGCCAGGTCACTCGTCGTCGCCGCCACCTTCGCCGTTGTCGTCATCGCCTGCATCCTCCTTGCGCTTGGCCTTCGCGTCGAGCGTGGCCTGCAGTTCCGCCACGCCCTTCATGAAGGTGGCGGTGTCGACCGGCTTCGCGACGCGCAGCGCCGGCGGGAACAGGTGGCTCATGTAGAGCTCGCTGCCCAGGCGGTCGCCGCCCTGCCAGTTGAACCACAGGCTGAGCGCCGTGCCGACCAGCGCCATCGCGACCGCCGCCTGCCGCACGCGGCGGTGCCGGTAGGGCTCGACCGCCAGCATGTGGAAGTACAGCAGCGTGGCGCCCACCGCATAGCCGAGCACGAACCTGAAGTCGCTCAGCCACGGCCACGACAGCGAGAACGACAGCAGCTGCGTCGCGCCGCTGATCAGCTCCCACGCCAGCACCGCGATCAGCACCACGCGCAGGTGCCAGCCGAAATGCCCCTGGCGCGTGAACAGCTTGGACAGCAGCGTCCACACGCCGCACCAGCCCAGCAGCCCGACGATCGCCGAGATCGCGCTGCTGCCGAGGGCGCGCACGAAGCCGTCGGGGTCGGTGTCGAGGTAGATGTTGAACACCTGCATCGCGCCGACCAGCACCAGCAGCAGCGCGAGCAGCGGCAGGCCCTGCGCGAGCGAACGCGTCGGGTCCAGCCGCAGCTCGGGGGCGAGCGCATGCTCGGCCAGGCGCAGCCGCAGGTGCACGCGGCCGATCGTGATCGCGAGCGGCGCATCGCCGACCGCGCCGCGCGCGCCGGCCTCCACCCGCTGCGTGCCGAGCAGCGCGCCGTTGATCGTCTCGCCCACCAGCACGAACGCGCCGGACTCGTCGCGGTCGATCACCAGGTGGTGCGGCGCGACGTGCGGGTCGTCGAGCACCAGGTCGTTGTCGAGCGCGCGCCCGACCCGCAACGGCCACTGCGGCACCGCCACGCCGTGGCGCGGCGTGCCGTCGCGTTCCAGCACTTCGATCAGCGCGACGGCACCCATGCGTAGGCCTCCAGGTAGTGCTGTGCGAGTTTCATCGCGTTCGGATAGCTGACGCCCTGGGCGTCGAAGCGGCCCTGCACGCCGGTTTTCGGTTCGTCGAGCGTGGCCACCAGCACCGACACGTCGTACAGCTTCGGCARCTTCTTGTAGGCGCGCACGCAGACCACGGCGCGCAGCGGCAGGCCGCCCCGGTCGATGAAATCCTCATGGCACTGCGGGCGCGTCTGCTGGTCGGGGCGGCGGCGGTCGAAGTGCTCGTTGCGGAAGCTCTGCGCATAGCGCGCCGAGAAGCGCAGCGTGCCGAGCTTGCGGCCGTCGTAGCTCTCGTGGCGCACCGAGACCGCGCCGGTCGTGAACTCGCCCATGAAGATGCGGGTGTCCATCACGCAGTCGGAGCGCTCGAAATCGAGCCCGCCGGTGCGCGACGGCTCGCTGCTGCCCCAGCAGCGCATGAAGCGGTCGGGCGGCACCGGCACCTGGTAGCGCGGGTGCGTCGCGAGCTTCCAGCCCTGCGCGATGAAGCGGTCGGTCAGCAGCTGCTGGTGCGCCATCATCTGCTCGGTCAGCACCGGCCAGGCGGGCAGCGCGAGCGGTGCGGCGTCGCGCCCGCGGGCCAGCAGCGCGCTCGCGAAGGTGGCCGGCACCAGGAAGCTGACCTGCTCGCCGTCGACGCGCCGCGCGACGTTGACGCCGATCACGCGGCCCTCCTGGTCGAGCGCGGGGCCGCCGCTCATGCCGCCGCTCAGCGAGCCGGCGAAGAAGATCTGCGGGTAGAACGAGCGCTCGACGAGGCCGTTGTAGTTGCCCTCGATCACCGCGAAGCCGACGTCCAGCGGGTTGCCGAGCGAGTACATGCGCTCGCCCTGCGCGAGCTTCTGCCCCTCGGGCCGGAACGGCAGGGCATCGAAGGTGGCGGCGGCCTTGGCATCGGCCATCTTCAGCAGCGCGAGGTCGTGCAGCACGTCGAGCATCAGGATCTTCACCGGCGCCTCGCGGCCGTCGGCGGTGACCGACACCAGGTCGTGGCGCTCGGGCTGCAGCGCAGCCTCGGCGACGACGTGGAAGTTGGTGATCATGTGCCCCTGGGCCGACACCAGGAAGCCGGAGCCCACCGAGGTCTGGCTCGCCTGGCCCTTCAGCACGGTGCGGATCTGCACCAGCTGCGAGCGGGCCTGCTCGTAGACCTTGCGGGCCGACAGCGACACCGGCGCGGAGGCCGGCGGGTCGGGGGGAGCGGCCTTGGCGGGCGCCGTCTGTGCCATCACCGGCGCCGTGACGGCCCCGCAGAGCACGAACGCTAGGGCGTGAATCAGTCTCATCGAATTCATTCTACGGGGGCGGCCCCCGTAGCCCGGATGCCAATCCGGGATTCATGACCGTGGAACCCGGATTGGCATCCGGGCTACACGCTCAGTGGCACTCGGTCGTGCCGGGCGTGCACGCGATCGCGTTGCTCTGCAGGTCGAGCCCGTCGCCGGTGCGGCCGTACAGCGCGAGCATCTTGTAGCCCGTCGCCGGCAGCGCGGTGCCGCCGTTGGTGACGGCGATCGCCGCCGAGGTCGCGCCCGGGCGCAGCCGGAAATCGGCGATGCGCCCGCTGCCGCCCTGGCCGCATTGCGAACGGTCGCTGCAGATCGAACCGCTGTCGAGGCCGAGCGTGCCGTGGCTGAAGGTCCATGCCAGGTTGAGCGTGGTGCCGGCGTTGGCATCGAGCGCGAGGTCGAGCAGCGCCTGCCGGCCGGCGCTGGTCAGGTCTGTCCACGGCAGGTTGGGCATCGCGGCCCAGACCGGCGGCACGCCTTCGACGTCGACCTCGAAGCTGCTGCGGCCGGAGACCGCGAACGGCGCGCTGCAGGCATCGTCGCTGAAGGTGTTGACGGTGACGGTGCGGCCGCCGCGGAAGAAGTTGCGCACCACCGCATCGCCGGCATCGCCGTCAGGCAGCGCCACCCAGGTGTCGTCGGCGCTGCGCAGTGCGCCCGCGGCGGGGTCCAGGCTGCGTTCGTTGCTGAACCCGTTCTGCTGCCACAGCGACAGCCGCGGCACGTCGGCACCGAAGCGCTTGTAGTACGCGATCGTCACCAGCGCCTGGTCGGCATTGCGCTGCACCACCTGCGCGCACTGCAGGCCGGTGACGGCCTGGATGTCGAAGGCGATCGCACGCGAGTAGCTGACGACCGGCGTGTCGCCGTCGATGCGCACGTCGCGCTGTGCCTTCGCCGATGCATGCAGCTGCACCGGGTCGACGTCGCCGAGGAATTTCCACGCGCCGCCCTCGCGCGTGACGCCCATGCCGCTGCCCACCGGCTGCACGCCGCCGGCCTGGTCCTGCAGCACGAAGCTGACGCGGCACACCGGCTGCGCGCCGTCGAGGTCGCAGCGGCCGAGCGTCGGGCTCAGCAGCCGCGAGCCGAACATCTCCTGCGACGCGAACATCTCGCACAGGCCGGCGGCCACCGCAGCGGCGCCGGTCAGCGGGGCACCGTCGTCGGTGCTCATGCGCGCGCCGCTCGCGAGCTGCGATGCGAGGCCGCTGCTGCACGCGGGGGCGC
>NZ_JBFUCB010000181.1:0-9889 GCF_056405435.1 Rhizobacter sp. P1_G5
GGTCGAGGCCGTCGATGTCGAAGCTGAGGTAGACGGGCCCCCCGCCGACGCGCTCGACCACCTCCTTCATCAGCGGCAGCAGGCTGCGGTGCCAGCACTCCTCGGCCTGCACCACGCGAAAGCCCTGCGCGCGGCACCAGTCGAAATCGTCGGCGTGGTAGCCGGTGCCGCGCAGGCCGATCTGCACGACGCGTTGGCAGTCGAGCAGGCCCTCTTCGACGGCGCGGCGAAACGGCGTGCCGTGCGCGATCTTCTCGCCGCCCATCGTGTCGTTGACGTCGGCATGCGCGTCGACGTGCACGACGCCGAGCGGGCCGTAGCGCTTGCGCATCGCGCGCAGGATCGGCCAGGCGATCGTGTGGTCGCCACCGATCGTGATCGGGCGGCAGCCGCCGGCGATGATGCGGTCGTAGGCCGCCTCGATGCGGTCGATCGAATCGACGATGTTGTACGGGTTGGTCGCCACGTCGCCGATGTCGGCGACCTGCAGCGAATCGAAGGGCGCGGCGCGCGTGGCCATGTTGTAGGGCCGCAGCAGCACCGACTCGCTGCGCACCTGGCGCGGGCCGAAGCGCGCACCGGAGCGGTTGGAGGTGCCCAGGTCGAACGGCACGCCGACGAAGCAGGCGTCGAGCCCCTCGGCGGTCGGCTGGTGCGGCAGCCGCATCATCGTCGCGATGCCGGCGAAGCGCGGCACCGCGTCACCGCCCAGCGGCTGGTTGAAACGCGGGGCGGCGGGAGCTTGCGGAGGGTTCACGACGGGATGCCGGCAGCCAGGGATCCCGGATCATAGGAGCCGTGCGGCGCGGCAGCCGATCGAAAAACTCAACGGGCGGCCTTAGTTTTATTGCCGGCCGCCGCGGCCCGGCTGCCTATCATCGGCGCCACGATGAATGCAGCACGCCCCCGCATCTACTATTTCAGCCGCATCGATCCGCCCGCGATGTGGCGCGACGCACTGGCCGGGCAACTCGGCGACGACGCCTTCGACTTCATCGTCGGGCCCGGCTGCGCGGCGCCGCACGAGATCGACATCGGCCTGATGTACAACCTGCCGCCCGAGGGCCTGCGCGCGTTCTCGAACCTGCGCGCGGTGCTGTCGCTGTCGGCCGGCGTGAACCAGTTCGACCGCACGCGCATGCCTCCGGGCGTACCGCTCGCGCGATCGGTCGACAGCTCGCTCGCGCAGCACATCGTCGGCTATGCGAAGGCCGCGGTGCTGCGCTACCACCGGCGCTTCCACCGCTACGAGCGCGATTCGCAGGCGGCGCTGTGGCGCTTCGAGCACCCGCGGTTGAATGCGCAATCGGCGGTGGGCGTGCTCGGGCTCGGCGAGCTCGGCAGCGCGGTGGCCGCGGCGCTCGCGGCCGAAGGGTTCACGGTGCACGGCTGGAGCCGGTCGCCGCGCGAACTGGCCGGCGTGCGCACCCATGCCGGTGCCGCCGGGCTTGCGCAACTCGCCGGCGCCACCGACATCCTCGTCAACCTGCTGCCGTTGACCGACGAGACGCACGGCATCCTGTCGGGCGCGCTGTTCTCGCAGATGCGGCCCGGCTCGTTCGTGATCAACATGGGCCGCGGCGGGCACCTGGTGGAAGACGACCTGCTGGCGGCGCTCGCGAGCCGCCGGCTCGAAGCCGCGACGATCGACGTGGCGACGGTGGAGCCGCTGCCCGCGGGCCATCCGTTCTGGCGCCACCCGGGCATCCTCGTGACGCCGCACGTCGGCGGCATCACGACGGCCGCCACCGCGGCACCGCARCTCGCCGAGAACGTGCGGCGCGCGATGCGCGGCGAGCCGCTGCTGAACCAGGTGGATGAAGGACGGGGATACTGACCGTGTGCGCTGGCGCCCCGCGCGTCAGTACATGTCGCCGCCCCCGCCCCGGTCGCTGCCGGGCGCGAGGTTCTCGAACTTCGTGAGCGGCTTCAGGAACGCGAGCCGCACCGTGCCGGTCGGGCCGTTCCGCTGCTTGCCGATGATGATCTCGGCGACACCCGGGTCCTTGCTCTCGTCCTTGGTGTAGTAGTCGTCGCGGTAGATGAACATGATGACGTCTGCATCCTGCTCGATCGCTCCCGATTCACGAAGATCGCTCATCATCGGGCGCTTGTCGGTACGAGTCTCGACGCTTCGGTTCAGCTGCGACAGCGCGATCACCGGGCACTTCAGTTCCTTGGCCAGCGACTTCAGGCCGCGCGAGATCTCGCCGATCACGGTGGCGCGGTTTTCCTCGCTGCCGCCGCCGCTGCCGCTCATCAGCTGCAGGTAGTCGACGACGATCAGTCCGAGCTGGCCGCACTGCCGCGCCTGGCGGCGCGCACGGGCGCGCAGCTCGCTCGGCGACAGCGCAGAGCCTTCGTCGATGAAGACCGCAGCCTTGCCGAGCTTCTCGACCGCCTCGGACAGCCGGCCCCATTCGTCGTCGCGCAGCTTGCCGGTGCGCAGGTTGCTCTGGTCGATGCGGCCGAGCGAGCCGACCATCCGCAATGCGAGCTGCGCCGCGCCCATTTCCATCGAGAACACGACGACCGGCAGGCCCTCGTGCACCGCGACGTTCTCGGCGATGTTCAATGCGAAGGCGGTGTTGTGCGTGACGACATCTTCGTCGGTGATGTACAGCCGCTGCGGATGCGACACCGAGATGCACTGGCACGGCGCGCGGCGCGACGGCTCGATCGCGCTGAGCGTCAGCCGCTTCTGGCGCTGCCAGCGCTCGGGCGTGCGGGCCTGCTTGTCCGACAGCAGGAACAGCGAGCGCGGTTCAGGGTGCGAGATGTGGCACACGTAGGCCGGCAGGCCCGGCACGCGCATCCCGGCAACGTTGGTGAAATGCGGCGCCTTCTGGCTGATCGAGCACCAGCCGCCGAGCGAGCGGACCAGCGCAGCCACGTCGTCGGCCAGGCGCCGGCTCGCGGTCGAGAGGCGCACGCTGCCCCAGCGCTCGACCCAGCCATCGGTGTCGAGCAGGCCGCGCAGCAGGTCGAGCCGGCGCTCGCGGCTGGCGGTGAGATAGGACTCGGGAATGAATTTCTGGTCGCTGGACAGGCCCGACAGGCCGAGCGCCTCGAGCGCGGTGCGCAGCGGGTTGGGTTGCGCGCCGAGCAGCCCGGGCACATGGCCGCGGTCGCGGCGCACGATGCGGTAGTCGTAGCGACCGGCGTGCGTGACTTCCATGCCGTCGCCGGCGCGCTCGGCGACGCGCTCGATCATTTCGGGCTCTGCGGTCGAGAAGCGGACCGAGCCGGTGCCGGTCAGATTCCCGTCGCCGATGAGAGCACCGAGCAGCCACGGGTCGACCGGCAGCGCATCGAGGTGACCGAAATCACCGGTCGCGCAATCGATCCAGAGACGGCCCTGGTAGCGCGGCTTCTGCAGCATCACCCGCAGCTCGGCGGTGCTCAGCACGCGCGGTTCTTTCCAGCTGCGGAAATGCACGCGCCACAGATGCTCGTCGCAGCACTCGGCCGACCGGCCATCGGAGAAGCGGACGCGCCAGACGTCCTTCTCACCCTGCGGGTAGAGGCCGGTGACGATCGACGGCCGCCCGTCGACCGACGCGACCGCATCGCCGACTTCGAGCTCGCCCATGCGCTTCCAGGCCGACAGCGTGCGCACCCGCGCATCCAGCGGCTGCGCCTTGCCCATCGAGGGCCGCGCTGCCAGCACGATCAGGTCGCCCGGCTGCAGCCCGGCGGTCATGCGGTCCATGTCGAAGAAGCCGGTGCGCACGCCGGTCACTTCCTCGGCGCCGTTCTCGTGCAACTCGTTGACGCGGTCGATCAGCTGCACCACCAGCGTGTCCATGCTGATGAAGCCCTGGCGCGAGCGTGAGCCCTCTTCGCCGATCTTGAAGATCTTGCTTTCGGATTCGTCGAGGATCTGCGAGACCGGCCGGCCCTGCGGATTGAACGCCGCGGTCGCGATCTCGTCGCTGGCGGCCACCAGCTTGCGCAGCACCGCGCGCTCGCGGACGATCTCGGCATAGCGGCGCAGGTTGGACGCGCTCGGCACGCTCTGCGCGAGCGCGTTCAGGTAGGTCAGCCCGCCGCAATCGGCCGCCTTGCCCAGGCCCTGCAGCTGCTCGAACACGGTGATCACGTCGGCCGGCTTCGAGCCGTTGATCAGCCCGCCGATCGCCGCGTAGATCAGCTTGTGCTCGTAGCGGTAGAAGTCGGTGTCCTGCAGCAGGTCGCCGCAACGGTCCCAGGCACTGTTGTCGAGCAGCAGGCCGCCGATGACGCTCTGCTCAGCCTCGATCGAATGCGGCGGCACGCGCAGGCGCGCCACCTCGTCATCTTCCGCACCGTGGCTGCGCGCTGCGTCGGATCCGAATTGCGGGGGGAGATTGAAAACCGAGGACATCGATACTTCCTGTGGGCAACCCTGTGGACATCCCTGTTGGCATCCGGTGATCAAGCACTGGACAACCGCGGAGAACTCGCGCCCCAATGAAAAAGGGCCGGCGAAGCCGACCCTTTTGTCGAGGCGCGAGGCGCAACCTTAGTCGGTTTCGCCGACCACCACAACCTTGACATCCACGACCACATCAGTGTGCGGCGCCACCGACACGACGTGCTCGCCGACCGTCTTCAGCGGACCGTTGGGCAGGCGAACCTGCGCCTTGGCGATCTTGAAGTCGATGCGCGTCAGCGCTTCGGCGATGTCGTTGTTGGTCACCGAGCCGAACAACCGGCCATCCACACCCGCCTTTTGCGTGATGTGAACGGTGCGGCCGCTCATCTTCTCGCCCAGCGCTTGCGCGGTGGCGAGCTTGTCGGCAGCGGCCTTTTCGAGTTCGGCGCGCTTGGCTTCGAATTCCTTGATTGCGACCGGCGTCGCACGGCGTGCGGACTTGGTCGGGATCAGGAAGTTGCGTGCATAACCGTCCTTGACCTTGACGAYWTCGCCGAGGTTWCCGAGGTTSMCSACTTTKTCGAGCAGGATCACTTGCATGGTGTGGCTCCTCAGACCTTGTGCTGGTCGCTGTACGGCAGCATCGCCAGGAAGCGCGCGCGCTTGATGGCGGTGGTCAGCTGACGCTGGAAGAACGCGCGCGTGCCGGTCAGGCGTGCGGGCGTGATCTTGCCGTTCTCACCGATGAAATCGCGCAAGGTGTCGATGTCCTTGTAGTCGATTTCCTTGACGCCGGTCACCGTGAAGCGGCAGAAGCGCTTGCGGCGGAACAGCAGGGATTGTTGGTTGCGCTTGGGCTTGCGGTCCTTCGAGAACCGACCTTTACCACGTGGCGGGGGCATATTTCACCTCACTTGAATATCAGATTCGGACAAACAGGTTGAGCACGGGGCTCATTCGAATTCGGTCACATGGAACAGCGTGCCGCGACCGCTGCGCATTGCTGACAGAAAGCCGGCGAAGGTGCCTGTGCTTCCGATCGGCAGTGCCTGCAGGCGCCGTGTGATGTCACCGATGGCCACGGCCCGGATCTCCAGGGAGACTCGGCGGACCTGGCCGGATTCGCTGACCTGCGATTCGTGCTTGAGGCTCAAATCGAAGGCCGGCAGCCCGGCCGGTGTGTATCTCACGGCCCCTCGCTCCACCACTTGCGCCGCCAGAACCAATCGGTTCATGCAACGCCCGGGTGACAGCCGCGGGACCTCACCGTTCTCAGGCTGCAGCTTCCTGCGGGGCCTTGCGGGACTCTTCCTTCTCGACCGCCTTCATCATCACCGACGGACCGGTGTCGGCCTGGGGGCGAACGACGGTCAGGTGACGCAGCACGGCGTCGTTGAAGCGGAAGCCTGTTTCCAGCTCGCCGAGGACTTCCTTGCTGCATTCGATGTTGATGCAGAGGTAGTGGGCCTTGGCCAGCTTCTGGATCAGGTAAGCCATCTGGCGACGGCCCCAATCTTCCACACGGTGGACCTTGCCGCCGCCGGCGGTGATCACACCCTTGTAGCGCTCCAGCATGGCCGGAACCTGTTCGCTCTGATCCGGATGGATGAGCAAGATGATTTCGTAGTGACGCATTGAAACTCCTTTTGGATTTGCGTCCTCTGCCCTTCAGTGAATCGAAGGCTTTGGACACGGAACCACCCCAAGCGTCGTCTGGGTGTGGCAAGGCGAACCCGGGATTCTACTCAGAAATCGGGTGAGTGGACATTTTTCTGTCTTGGCAGATTCAAGGCGAGCGAAGGCGATCGAGGAAAGCCTGCGTCTGCGGCCCCGGCGCCGGCCCCAGCAGGCTGCCGATGACCGTCGCCGCGAAGCCCGCCGGCACGCCGAACACGCCCGCCGAGATCGGCTGAATGCCGAACCACAGCCGCCCCGGCACCTGCACGCCCAGCAGCCCGCGCATCCAGGGCTCGTTCATCGCCATGTAGTACAGCGTCACCGACAGCCCGACCAGCATGCCCAGCACCGCGCCCTGGCGGTTGGCGCGCCGCCAGAACACCCCCAGCACCAGCGCCGGGAAGAAGGCCGAGCCGGCGAACGAGAACGCCGCCGACACCAGGAAGACGATGTCCGCCGGCTTCTGCGTCGCGAGCGCCGCCGCCGCCAGCGCGACCAGCAGCAGCATCACCTTCGACAGCATCACCCGCAGCCCGCCGGCGGCGTGCGGATCGAGCGTGCGGTAGTACACGTCGTGCGACAGCGCGCTCGAGATCGTCAGCAGCAGCCCGTCGGCGGTCGACAGCGCCGCCGCCAGCCCGCCGGCCGCCACCATGCCCGAGACGACGTAGGGCAGCCCGGCGATCTCGGGCGTGGCCAGCACGATGATGTCGGCGCCGATGCGGATCTCGCCCAGCTGCAGCACGCCGTCGCGGTTGATGTCGGCCACCGACAGCAGCGTCGGGTCGACCTTGGCCCAGTTCGCGATCCAGGCCGGCAGCTGCTCGAAGGGCGTGCCGACCAGCGAGGTGAACAACTCGTACTTCACCAGCACCGCGAGCGCCGGCGCCGACAGGTACAGCAGCAGGATGAAGAACAGCGACCAGGTGACCGATTGCCGCGCCTGCCGCACCGACGGCGCCGTGTAGCAGCGCGCCAGGATGTGCGGCAGCGCCGCGGTGCCGATCATCAGGCAGAACACCAGCGCGATGAAGTTGCGCCGCGAATCGTCGAAGGCCTCGCGCTCGCCCGGCGTGCCGTCGGGATCACCCGCAAACGGCGTGCCGTGCGGCGGCATGCCGCCCAGCGGATGCGCCCTCGCCTCGTTGGCCGCCTGCGACTGCGTCCACGCGATGCGCGCCGCGGCCTCGTCGGCCGGCAGCGACAGCAGCAGCTTCTCGGCCGCCTGCAGTTCGGCCAGCGAGGCACCGGCCTGCCGCAGCTCGGCCAGCCGGCGGCGCGCCGCATCGCGCTCCAGCGCCAGCGAGCCGGCCACGTCGCGCAGCCGCATCGCATCGCCCTCGGCGCGCGCCTTGTACAGCGCGATCACCTCCAATTCGCGCGGATCCTGCGCCAGCGCCTTCTCGCGCTCGCTCAGCTTCTGCAGCTGCGCGCCGTAGATCGCCTGCGGCACCGGCACGCCGGTCTGCTTGACCGACAGCCACACCACCGGCACCAGGTAGGCCACCAGCAGCACGATGTACTGCGCCACCTGCGTCCAGGTSAYCGCGCGCATGCCGCCGAGGAACGAGCACACCAGCACGCCGCCCAGCCCGAGGAAGATGCCGACCTCGAAGGCCACGCCGGTCAGCCGCGTGGTGATCAGCCCGACGCCGTAGATCTGCGCCACCACGTAGGTGAACGAGCAGAGGATGGCCGCGGCCGCGCCGATCAGCCGCGGCGCATGGCCGCCATAGCGGGCGCCGAGGAAGTCGGGAATCGTGAACTCGCCGAACTTGCGCAGGTACGGTGCCAGCAGCAGCGCCACCAGGCAGAAGCCGCCTGTCCAGCCCATGATGAACGCGAGGCCGCCATAGCCCTGCAGGTACATGGTGCCGGCCAGGCTGATGAAGGACGCGGCCGACATCCAGTCCGCCGCGGTCGCCATGCCGTTGTAGACCGCCGGCACGCGCCGCCCGGCCACGTAGTACTCGTTCGCGTCGGTGGTGCGGCAGATGATGCCGATGCCGGCATACAGCGCGACGGTGGCCAGCAGGAAGGTGACGCCGATCCAGCGCTTGGGCAGCCCGGCCTGCTCGGCGGCGGCGAGCGCCGCGATGAACGCCAGCAGGCCCACGGTGTAGAGCCCGTAGACCTTGTTGAGCCGGCGAAGAAAGCGGCGCTGCTCGCCGGGGTCACTCATGGCCGGCATGGTCGCCGCCCGGCTGCGCGGCGTCCATCCGGTTCATCACCCACGCGTAGGCGCCGATGATCGCGAGGAACACCAGCAAGGCGCCCTGCGCGCCGACCCAGAAGCTGAACGGCCAGCCGAAGAAGCCGAAGCCCAGGTCGCGCGCGAACCACGCGACGCCGAAGCCGACCGCGAACCACACCGCCAGCAGGCCGGCGACGATGCGCCGGTTGCGGCGCCAGTAGGCGGTGGGTTCGACCGGCGTCACATCACGCTCAACGTTTCGCGAGGCGCTGCCAGGTCTCGACGACCGTGTCGGGATTCAGCGAGATCGACACGATCCCCTCCTGCGCCAGCCAGTCGGCGAAGTCGGGGTGGTCGCTCGGCCCCTGGCCGCAGATGCCGATGTACTTGCCGACTGCACGGCAGGCCGCGATCGCGCGCGAGATCATCGCCTTCACGGCCGGATCGCGCTCGTCGAAGTCGCGCGCCAGCAGCTCCATGCCCGAATCGCGGTCGAGCCCGAGCGTCAGCTGCGTCAGGTCGTTCGAGCCGATCGACATGCCGTCGAAGTGCTCGAGGAACTGCTCGGCGAGGATCGCATTGCTCGGCACCTCGCACATCATGATGATGCGCAGCCCGTCCTGCCCGCCCGCCGAGGCCCGCTTGAGCCCGTGCTCGGCCAGCATCTCGACGACCCGTTTCGCCTGCCCGACGGTGCGCACGAACGGCACCATGATCTCGACGTTGTCGAGCCCCATGTCGCTGCGCACGCGCTTCAGGGCCTCGCACTCCATCGCGAAGGCCTCGCCGAAGCTCTCGCTGACGTAGCGCGACGCGCCGCGGAAGCCGAGCATCGGGTTCTCTTCCTCGGGCTCGTAGCGCGAGCCGCCGATCAGCTTGCGGTACTCGTTGCTCTTGAAATCRGAGAGCCGCACGATCACCGGCTTCGGCCAGAACGCGGCCGCGATGGTGGCCACGCCCTCGACCAGCTTGTCGACGTAGAACGCGCGCGGCGACGCATGCCCGCGCGCCACCGACTCGACCGCCTTCTTCAGGTCGAGGTCGATGTTCGGGTAGTCGAGGATCGCCTTCGGGTGCACGCCGATGTTGTTGTTGATGATGAACTCGAGCCGCGCGAGGCCGACGCCGCTGTTGGGCATCTGCGCGAAATCGAAGGCCAGCTGCGGGTTGCCGACGTTCATCATGATCTTCACCGGGCAGTACGGCAGCTCGCCGCGCTGCACCTCGGAGACCTCGGTGTCGAGCAGGCCCTCGTAGATGTAGCCGGTGTCGCCTTCGGAGCAGGCCACGGTGACGAGCGCGCCTTCCTTCAGCGTCTCGGTCGCGTCGCCGCAGCCGACCACGGCCGGGATGCCCAGCTCGCGCGCGATGATCGCCGCGTGGCAGGTGCGCCCGCCGCGGTTCGTGACGATCGCGCTGGCGCGCTTCATCACCGGCTCCCAGTTCGGGTCGGTCATGTCGGTGACGAGCACGTCGCCGGCCTGCACGGTGTCCATGTCGGCCAGGCTGTGCACGATGCGCACCGGGCCGGTGCCGATCTTCTGGCCGATCGCGCGGCCTTCGGCCAGCACGGTACCGCTGCCCTTGAGCTTGTAGCGCTGCTCCGCCTTGCCGGCCGCCTGGCTCTTCACCGTCTCGGGGCGGGCCTGCAGGATGTACAG
>NZ_JBFUCB010000182.1:0-9857 GCF_056405435.1 Rhizobacter sp. P1_G5
CGCTGCTGGCGGTGCCCGCGGGTCTCGCGATCACGCGCCACCAGTTCGCCGGGCGCGAGTTCCTGAACGGGCTGTTCCTGTCGCCGCTGATCATTCCGCACCTGGTGCTCGGCGTCGCGCTGCTGCGGCTGTTCGCGCTGGTCGGCGGCACCGGCAGCTTCGGCTTCCTGGTGTTCGCGCATGCGCTGATCGTCACGCCGTACACGCTGCGGCTGGTGGTGGCGGCGCTGGTCGGCTTCGACCGCAGCGCCGAGCAGGCGGCCGCGTCGCTCGGGGCCGGCCGCTTCACCGTGTTCCGGCGCATCACGCTGCCGATGATCCTGCCGGGCGTCACCGGCGGCTGGATGCTTGCCTTCATCAACAGCTTCGACGAGGTGACGATGTCGATCTTCGTGACCTCGCCGAGCACGGTGACGCTGCCGGTGCGCATGTACATGTATGCGACCGAATCGATCGACCCGCTGATGGCCGCGGTGTCGGCGCTGATGGTCGGCGTGACGGCCTTCGCGATGGTGCTGCTCGATCGCGTCTACGGGCTCGACCGCGTGCTGGTGGGGCGCCGATGATGAGCACGCATCGACCGCTGCTGGTGCGCCTGGCCGAGACCGACCGTGCGAGCGTCGCCTTCACGCTCGACGGCGAACCGGCCACCGCGCTCGAGGGCGACACCGTGCTGACCGCGGTGCTGACGCAGCACGACCGCCTGCGGCGCAATGAGTTCAGCCACGCGCCGCGGGCAGGCTTCTGCCTGATGGGCGCCTGCCAGGACTGCTGGATCGCGACGGCCGACGGCGAGCGGCTGCGCGCCTGCGCCACCTTCATCGCGCCGGGCATGGCCTTGCTGAGCGACGGGGAGGGCACATGACGGCGCCCGTGATCGTCGGTGCCGGCCCGGCCGGCGTGYGCGCGGCGCAGGCGCTGGTCGCGCACGGCCTGCGGCCGGTGCTGATCGACGAGGCACCGCGTGCCGGCGGGCAGATCTACCGGCGCCCGCCCGCGCACTTTCGCCGCACGGCCGCCGCGCTGTACGGCACCGAGGCTGCGCGCGCGAGCGCCTTGCATGCCACGGCCRACGGCCTCGCCGACCGCATCGACCACCGGCCCGACAGCCTGGTGTGGAACGCGCAGGGCGGCATGCTCGACGTGCTGCACCGCGGCCGCATCGAGYGCGTGCCGTACCAGGGCCTGATCGTCGCGACCGGCGCCACCGACCGCGTGCTGCCGGTGCCGGGCTGGACGCTGCCGGGCRCCTTCACGCTGGGCGGTGCGCAGGTGGCGCTGAAGTTCCAGGGCTGCGCGATCGGCGAGCGTGTCGTGCTGATGGGCAGCGGGCCGCTGCTGTACCTCGTCGCGTACCAGTATGCGAAGGCGGGTGCGCAGGTCGCGGCGGTGCTCGACAGCGCGCGGCTGGTCGACCAGCTCGCCGCGCTGCCGCTGATGCTGACGCAGCCGTCGACGCTGATGAAGGGCGCGTGGTACGTGGCCTGGCTGCACGCGCACCGCGTGCCGATCCTGCGCGGTGCGCGGCCGCTGCGGATCGCCGGCGGCGAGCGGGTCGAGGCGGTGCAGTTCGAGCACCGCGGCCAGGCCCGCACGATCGAGTGCGATGCGGTCGGCATGGGCCATGCGCTGCGCCCGGAGACCCAGCTCGCCGACCTGCTCGGCTGCGGCTTCGCGTTCGACGCGTTGCAGCGCGCGCACCTGCCGCTGCGCGATGCGGCCGGCCGCAGCAGCGTGGCCGGCGTGTACCTGGCCGGCGACGGGGCCGGGATCCTCGGTGCCGACGCCGCGGAATGGGCCGGCGAGCGCGCTGCACTGGCGCTGCTGGAAGACCGCAGCATCCCTGTCGACGCCGCGCGGGCGCGGGCGCTGGAGCAGCGCCTGGCCGGCATCCGGCCGTTCCGCCGCGGGCTCGAACGCGCCTTCCCGTTCCCGGCCGACTGGGCAGCGCGTGCCGATGACGAACTCGTCGTCTGCCGCTGCGAGAACGTCACCGCCGGCCAGCTGCGCGCGACCGTGCGCGAGACCGGTGCCGACGACATCAACCGGCTGAAGGCGCTGTCGCGCGTCGGCATGGGGCGCTGCCAGGGGCGCATGTGCGGCGTCGCGGCAGCCGAGGTACTGGCGCAGGCCTGCGGCCGGCCGGTCGGCGAGGTCGGGCGCCTGCGCGGACAGGCGCCGATCAAGCCGGTGCCGTTCGTGGCGCTGCGCGAAGCGGAGGTCACCCGATGACGGCCCGGCGGATCGTCACCGATGTCGCGATCGTCGGCGGCGGCATCRTCGGCAGCTCGGCCGCGCTCGCGTTGCGCCGCATGGGGCTCAAGGTGGTGCTGCTGGAGCGCGACCTGTGCGGCTCGCGCTCCAGCGGCGTCAACTACGGCGGCGTGCGGCGGCAGGGCCGGCCGCTGTCGCAGCTGCCGCTCGCGCAGCGTGCACACGAGCTGTGGGGCCGCTTGCCGGAGCTGATCGGCACTGACGGCGAATATGTGCGCAGCGGCCATTTCAAGATCGCGCGCAGCGCGGCCGACATGGCCTCGCTGGAGCGCTACCGCGCGATGACCCAGGGCTTCGACCTCGAGCTGGAGCTGGTCTCCGGTGAGCGCCTGCGCGCGCTGTGCCCGTGGCTGGGCCCGAAGGCGGTCGGCGGCTCGCTGTGCCGCGACGACGGCCAGGCCAATCCGCGGCTGGTCTCGCCCGCGTTCGCGCGCGCCGCCGAGCGGGCGGGGGCCGTGGTGCTGGAACGCACGCCGGTCGACGAAGTGATCGGCGACCGCAATGGGTTCACGCTGAGGTCCGGAACCACGCTGGAGGTGCACGCGCCGCTGTTGCTGAACTGCGCCGGCGCCTGGGCCGGGCAGCTCGCGGCGCAGTTCGGCGAGCCGGTGCCGATGCGCTCCGGCCACCCGGCGATGGCCGTCACCGAGCCGCTGCCGCCCCTGATGGACTGGAGCCTCGGCGTCGAGGGCGGGAGCATCTACTGCCGGCAGGTGGCGCGCGGCAACCTGGTGCTGGGCGGCGGCTCGGGCCTCGCGCTCGATGCCGACCGTGCGCGCTCGGAGCGCGACGCGATCACCGCGCTGGCCGGCCAGGCGATCGAGCTGATCCCCGCGCTGCGCGATGCCCAGCTGATCCGCACCTGGAGCGGCACCGAAGGCTACCTGCCCGACCGCGAACCGGTGCTCGGCTGCAGCCGCACGATGCCCGGGCTGATCCACGGCTTCGGCTTCGCGGGGGCGGGCTTCCAGATCGGGCCGGCCGTCGGCGAGGTGCTGGCCGAGCTGGCCCGCGACGGACACACCAGCACGCCGATCGCCGCGTTCGGCATCGAGCGGTTTGCCGCACCCCCGACGCCGCCGGCTGCTTCCGCCCCCTCGTCACTTCCCGAGTTGTCTCATCGTTGAAAGGATCGACCATGCCAAGCACTTCCTCGCTCCGTGCCCGCCGTCTGCTGGTGGGAACCGTGGCCGCCGCTGCCGCGCTGCTGTCCGCCGGYGCCGCGCATGCACAGGCCAAGACGMTSTACATCGGCATGAACGGCGGCACSATGGAGAAGGCGTACACCCAGTACGTGTTCCCCGCCTTCGAGAAGATGTACGGCGCCAAGGTCGTCGTCGTGCCGGGCACCTCGTCGGACATCCTCGCGAAGGCGCAGGCCAACAAGGACAAGCCGCAGATGCACGTGATGTTCCTCGACGACGGCATCATGGTGCGCGCGATCGGCATGGGGCTGTGCGAGAAGCAGCGGCCGAGCCCGGCGCTGAACGACCTGTACCCGGCCGCGCGCTTCAAGGGCGACATGGCCAGCGGCGTGAGCCTCGGGATGACGGGCCTCGCCTACAACAAGAAGATGTTCACCGAGAAGGGCTGGGCCGCGCCGACCTCGTGGATGGACCTCGCCGACCCGAAGTTCAAGGGCAAGGTGGTGTTCCAGTCGGTGGCGTCCTCGTCGTTCGGGCTGCACGGCTTCCTGATGTTCAACCGCATCCAGGGCGGCAACGACAAGAACGTCGAGCCCGGCTTCAAGGCTTGGCCGGACAAGATCGGCCCGAACGTGCTCGAGTACATCCCGAGCTCGGCCAAGCTCTCCGAGATGGTGCAGACCGGCGAGGCCGCGCTGTTCCCACTGACGCCCACCGCGGTGGCGGCCCTCAAGGTGAAGGGCATCCCGGTGGAGTACGCGCAGCCCAAGGAAGGCTCGGTGGTGCTGATGGTCGGCCAGTGCGTGATCGCGAACAACAGCGAGCCCGAGCTGGCGCAGAAGCTCGCCGAGTTCCTGCTGAGCCCGCTGGCGCAGGCCAACGTGCTGCAGTACGGCAGCCAGATCCCGACCAACCCGAAGGCGCCCGCGGTCGGCGAGGGCGCGGCCCAGGTTGCGCAGATCTCTCAGTGGATGAAGAACGCGGTGACGCTCGACTGGGAGAGCATCAACGCGAACCGGCCCACCTGGAACGCGCGCTGGAACAAGACCATCGAGAAATGACGGCCCCCCAGTCGCTTCGCTCCTGCCCCCGAGGGGCGCCACCCCAGGGGCCCGGAAAAGCCGGTTCCCCGGGGCGTTGCTTGATCGTCAGATAGAGAGATCAGCGGCGCTCGTACTGTTGTTTTCCGAAGAGGGCGTTGCGCGCCTTCTCGTCGTTGAGCGGCTTGCGGTGCTCGGCCAGCACCGCGACGCCGCGTTGCACCGCGGGGCGGGCGGCGATCTCGTCGAACCAGCCTTTCAGGTGCGGGAAGTCGTTCCAGTCGATGCCCTGGTTCTTCCACGAGCGCAGCCACGGGAAGATCGCGATGTCGGCGATGCTGTACGCCGGGCCGGCGATGTATTTCGACTTCGCGAGCCGCTTGTCCATCACGCCGTAGAGGCGTTTCGCCTCGTTGGTGTAGCGGTTGATCGCGTACTCGATCTTCTCGGGCGCGTAGATGCGGAAGTGGTGCGCCTGCCCGAGCATCGGGCCGACGCCGCCCATCTGGAACATCAGCCATTCGAGCACCTGGTAGCGCTCGGTGGTGCCGGTGGGCAGCAGCTTGCCGGTCTTGCCCGCGAGGTACATCAGGATGGCGCCCGACTCGAACAGCGAGATCGGCTGGCCGTCCGGTCCGTCGGGGTCGACGATCGCCGGGATCTTGTTGTTCGGGCTGATCGCGAGGAATTCGGGTTTGAACTGATCGCCGGCCCCGATGTCCACCGCCGTCACCTTGTACGGCAGCCCGCACTCTTCCAGCATGATGTGAACTTTGTGGCCATTCGGCGTGGCCCACGAATACACTTCGATCATCTTGTCTTCCTCAGGTCGACGTTCTGCAGCACGGGCGTGCTGTGTGGATGCGACTCTAGTTCAAGCACGGCCTTCATGCTCGACGCGATCAAACGACTGATCTCAGGCAAGCCTGACGGCCCGGATTGGCGGGCGGTGTCGGAGTGGGCCCGCGAGAACAAGATGGCCTTCAAGCGCGTGCGCGAGGAAGAAGGCTTCGTGATCGACGGCGGCATGGACAGCAAGCCGTGGCGCCTCGAATGGGGTTCGCCCCAGCGCCCCTACATCGAGGGCCATGAACTGCGGCTGCGCATGGAGCTCGGCCTGCCGCCGAACCTGCAGGTGCTGCTGCTGTCGCAGCCGTTGCGCGAGACGCTGGAGCGCCAGACCTTCGAGCGCTTCACCGAAAGCACGCAGACCGTGATCGACGGCGCGACGCCGGAAGAGATGCGCTGGCTCGCGATGTTCGCGAAGGTCACGTTCGCGGCCTCGAAGGCGGTGCGCATGCGTTTCGGGCTGGTCGGCAACACGCCGCAGGTGGCGGCCTCGTGGGTCGAGGGCGCGCTGGCCCGGCAGCTCGAAGACGCCAGCGGCAACCTGCTGGCGCAGGAGCCGCCGTTCGTGCTGATGCTGTTGCGCGGCCGGGTCTACCTGCGCATGCAACTCGCCGACCCCGATCTCGCGGCGGTGCGCCAGGCGGTCGGCCTGTTCGAGGTGGCGGTGCTGCAGGCGGTGCGGGTGGCCGGTGGGGTGGGCGCCGGCGAGGGCGCCGCCAGCGGCTGGCCGAGCACGTCGTCGACCGCGTGGCAGACCCAGCTCGGGCCGGATGATCCCAAGGACTCGTCGCGCCATTGAGACCCAGCGGACACCGTGGAACCGGCTTTGCCGGGCCACTGGTGGCGCCCCCTTGAGGGGGAGGCGCGAAGCGCCTCGGGGGTGGGTCAGCTATATCGGCCGAGTTCCATCTTCGCAATCGCATTGCGATGCACTTCATCCGGCCCGTCCGCAAACCGCAGTGTCCGCGCCGCCGTGTAGAAGTACGCCAGCGGAAAGTCATCGCTCATCCCGCCGCCGCCGTGCACCTGCATTGCCCAGTCGATCACCTGGCAGGCCATCGATGGCGCCACCACCTTGATCATCGCGATCTCGCCCTTGGCGGTCTTGTTGCCGGCCACGTCCATCATCCACGCCGCCTTCAGCGTCAGCAGCCGCGCCTGTTCGATCTTGCAGCGCGCCTCGGCGATGCGCTCGCGCGTGACGCCCTGGTCAGCGATCTTGCGGCCGAACGCGACGCGCGATGACGCCCGTCGGCACATCAGCTCGAGCGCCCGCTCGGCCAGCCCGATCAGCCGCATGCAGTGGTGGATGCGGCCCGGGCCGAGCCGCCCCTGCGCGATCTCGAAGCCGCGGCCCTCGCCGAGCAGGATGCTGCTGGCCGGCACGCGCACGTCGGTGAACGTCATCTCGCAATGCCCGTGCGGCGCATCGTCATACCCGAACACCGGCAGCGGCCGCACCACCTTGACCCCCGGCGCATCGGCCGGCACCAGGATCATCGACTGCTGCGAATGCCGCGGCGCCTCGGGGTCGGTCTTGCCCATGAAGATGTAGACCGCGCAGCGCGGGTCGCCGGCGCCCGAGATCCACCACTTGCGGCCGTTGATCACGTACTCGTCGCCGTCGCGGCGGATGCTCGATTCGATGTTGGTCGCGTCCGACGAGGCCACATCGGGCTCGGTCATCGCGAACGCGCTGCGGATCTTGCCGTCGAGCAGCGGCTCGAGCCAGCGCTTCTTGTGCTCGGCCGTGCCGTAGCGCACGATGGTCTCCATGTTGCCGGTGTCCGGCGCCGAGCAGTTGAACACCTCGCTGGCCCAGGGCACGCGGCCCATCAGCTCGGCCAGCGGCGCGTACTCCTGGTTGGTGAGGCCGGCGCCGAGCTCGCTCTCGGGCAGGAACAGGTTCCACAGGCCTTGCGCGCGCGCCTTGGTCTTCAGTCCCTCGATCAGCTGCAGCGGCGTCCAGCGCTTGCCGGCGTGCGTGTTGGCCTCGATCTCGGCGTTGAAGGCGGCCTCGGCCGGGAAGACGTGCTCGTCCATGAAGCGGGCCACGCGGGCCTGCAGTTCCTGGGTGCGCGGGGAGTAGCTGAAGTCCATGAGGAAGTCTCCGGGAGGTGCTCGGTTGCCGTGTCAGGTGCCTTGTTGCGCAATGCGCCAGCCCATCTCGGCCAGCGGCCGCGCGCCGGCAGCGGCCTGGCGCGCCTGCGCGCTCGAGGCGGTGCCGTCCTCGACCCGCTTCGCGATGCCTTGCAGGATGCCGGCCATGCGGAACAGGTTGTAGGCCATGTAGAAGTTCCAGTCGGCCATCACCGCCTGCGGATCGGCGCGGCCGGTGCGTTCGCAGTAGCGGCGCACGTAGTCGGCCTCGCCCGGGATGCCGAGCGCGGCCAGGTCGAGCCCGCCGATGCCGCGGAACGCGCCGGGCGGGATGTGCCACGACATGCAGTGGTAGCTGAAGTCGGCCAGCGGGTGGCCGAGCGTCGAGAGCTCCCAGTCGAGCACCGCCAGCACGCGCGGCTCGCTCGGGTGGAAGACCAGGTTGTCGAGCCGGAAATCACCGTGCACCACCGACACCTGCGATTCGTCGCGCGCGCTGGCCGGCATGTGGGCCGGCAGCCACTGCATCAACGCGTCCATCGCGTCGATCGGCTGCGTGATCGAGGCCTGGTACTGCTTGCCCCAGCGCGCGATCTGGCGCTCGAAGTAGTTGCCCGGCTTGCCGTAGTCGGCCAGGCCCGCGGCGGCGACATCCACCTGGTGGAGTGCTGCGATCACGCGGTTCATCTCGTCGTACAGGCGGCTGCGCTCGGCGGGTTCGAAGCCGGGCAGCGACTGCTCCCACAGCACGCGGCCCTGGATGAACTCCATCAGGTAGAACGCGCGGCCGATCACCGATTCGTCCTCGCACAGCAGCAGCATCTCGGGCACCGGCACGGCGCTGCCGTGCAGCGCGCGCATCACGCGGAACTCGCGCTCGATCGCATGTGCCGACGGCAGCAGCTTCGCGGCGGGGCCGGGCTTGGTGCGCATCACGTACGAGCGCGACGGCGTCACGAGCTTGTAGGTCGGGTTCGACTGCCCGCCTTTGAACTGCTCGACCTGCAGCGGCCCGGCGAAGCCCGGCAGCGCGGCCTGCAGGTGGGCCTGCAGCGCGGCGATGTCGAACGCATGCGATTCGGCGACGGGTTTGGTTCCGGTGTAGGCGTCCATGCGGTCCTGTCAACGTTCGCGCGTCAGCGCTCGATTCTCAGCGTTCCGAAATCGCGAGCAGCTTGTCCTTCGACAGCACCACCAGCCGCGTCGGCTCGATGCGCACCGCGCCGTCGCGCTCGAAGCCCTTCAGTTCCTGGTTCACGCRCTGGCGCGACGCGCCGAGCAGCTGCGCCAGGTCTTCCTGCGCGAGCTGCAGCCCGATGCGGATCTCCTGGCCCTGCTCGATGCCATAGCTGCGCGACAGCAGCAGGATCTGCTTGGCCAGCCGTGCCGCGAGCGGCATCGTGTTGAGGTCTTCCACCACGTCGAACATCAGGCGCAGCCGGCGGCAGTTCAGCTTCAGCAGCGCCTCGTAGAGCTCGGTGTGCTGCGCGAGCAGTTCGCGGAAATCGGCCTTGCGCACCACCAGCAGCGTGGTCGCGCCATGCGCGTTCGCATCGTGCGTGCGGGGCAGGCCGTCGAACAGCGAGATGTCGCCAAACCACAGCCCGGGCTCCACGTAGGTCAGCGTGATCTGCTTGCCCGAGAGCGAGACCGAGCTGACGCGCACCGCGCCCTTGGCGACGCCGCACCATTCGTCGGCCGCTTCGCCGCGCGACGAGAGCAAGGCGCCGTCGTGCACACGGCGCACGATCGACCGCGAGAGGATGGCATTGCGCAATGGCTGCGAGAGTTTGGAGAACCACGAACCCGATTCGATGTTGGCCTGCTCATCGATTGTAAGAACGGGGGTATTCATGTTTTGTCTCTGACGTGACAGGGTGCGACCTCATTGTCCACGAAGGTCATTGCTGAAAGAGTGCGCGGATTCCCTTCACAAGGAGAGCACATCATGGGCGAACGAGCGCTGGACATCACGAGCAAGGAAGGTCGCGTGAGCGATGCCGAATGGCGCACGCGCGTGGATCTTGCGGCGGCGTATCGGCTGGTAGCGCATTTCAAGTGGGACGACTTGGTGTTTACCCACATCACCGCGCGCGTGCCGGGCGAGGAAGACCGTTTCCTGATCAACCCGTACGGGCTGATGTTCGACGAGATCACCGCATCGAGCCTGGTGAAGATCGACCTGCAGGGCAACAAGCTCGACGACTCGCCGTTCCCTGTGAACCCTGCCGGTTTCACGATCCACAGCGCGATCCATTCGGCGCGCCACGATGCGCAGTGCGTGCTGCACACGCACACGCTGAATGGCGTCGCGGTGTCGGCGCAGCAGGGTGGGGTGCTGCCGCTGTCGCAGCAGTCGATCTTCATCCTGTCGAGCCTCGCGTACCACGACTACGAAGGCGTCGCGCTGCGCGACGAGGAGAAGCCGCGGCTCGTGAAGGACCTCGGC
>NZ_JBFUCB010000183.1:0-9821 GCF_056405435.1 Rhizobacter sp. P1_G5
AGCTTGTAGCGCGCCACCAGTCGGTCCGCGTAGCGATGGCGCACGCGAGCCAGCAGCGCCATCGTTACCTCTTCCTCGTCGTACGCATTGCGGCCGATGCCGCCGCTCGCCGCCAGGTTGTACCCACTCTGCTCGGTGAGGATTCGCGGCCACAGCATGCCCGGTGTGTCGAACAGGAAGAAGTCGGTGGCCAGCAGGATCTTCTGCTCCAGCTTGGTGATGCCCGGCTCGTCGCCCGTCTTGGCYGTGCGCTGGCCGTTGAGCGTGTTGACCAGCGTCGACTTGCCCACGTTGGGAATACCGCAAATCAACACCCGCACCGGCTTGACCATGCCGCCGCGATGCGGGGCAAGCGCCCGGCACGCCGGTATCAGCGCACGCGCCGGCGCCGTGGTGCTGGCGTCCAGCCCCAGGCAACGGGGGCCCGGCAGCGCCTGGTCGATCTCCGGCAGGCGACAATTTATCCATCATGAAAGGTCGGCATCTCGAACCGGCGGGGGGGGGCAGGCTTCGATTCTGAAAGGCGCCACCAGGAACTGGCCGACGCCTGGATTCCATGAAGCCCTGTTCGCAAACATCGCGGGATGGCAGCGCCGGCTTCGCAAGACTTCGCCACTTCAGTGTTGTCCCCGGCGAGTGGCGTTGCGAAGATTGCGAGCATGAGCACTCCCACGATCACCGCCGGCTTCAAGCCGAAGAAGTCCGTCGCGCTGTCCGGTGTCACCGCCGGCAACACCGCGCTGTGCACCGTCGGCCGCAGCGGCAACGACCTGCACTACCGCGGCTACGACATCCTCGACCTCGCCGAGGTCTGCGAATTCGAGGAGGTCGCCCACCTGCTGGTGCACGGCAGGCTGCCGGGCGCCGCCGAGCTGCGCGCGTACAAGGCCCGGTTGAAGGCGCTGCGCGGGCTGCCGGCCGCCGTGAAGGCCGCGCTCGAGACCGTGCCGGCCGCGGCCCACCCGATGGACGTGATGCGCACCGCCGTCTCGGCGCTCGGCTGTGCGCTGCCCGAGAAGGACGACCACGGCCTGCCCGGTGCGCGCGACATCGCCGACCGCCTGCTGGCCTCGCTCGGCTCGATGCTGCTCTATTGGTACCACTGGGCCACGCAGGGCCGGCGCATCGAGGTGGAGACCGACGACGACTCGATCGGCAGCCACTTCCTGCACCTGCTGCATGGCGAGCGCCCGCCGGCCGCGTGGGTGCGGGCGATGCACACCTCGCTGAACCTGTACGCCGAGCACGAGTTCAACGCGTCGACCTTCGCCGCGCGCGTGATCGCCGGCACCGGCAGCGACATGCATTCGGCGGTGGCCGGCGCGATCGGCGCGCTGCGCGGCCCGAAGCACGGCGGCGCCAACGAGGCCGCGTTCGAGATCCAGCACCGCTATGACACGCCCGACGAGGCCGAGGCCGACATCCGCCGCCGCGTCGAGGCGCGCGAGCTCGTGATCGGCTTCGGCCACCCGGTCTACACTGTCAGCGACCCGCGCAACGTGGTCATCAAGCGCGTGGCCCGGCAGCTCTCGGCCGAAGCCGGCACCACGAAGATGTTCGACATCGCCGAGCGGCTGGAGCGGGTGATGTGGGATGCGAAGAAGATGTTCCCCAACCTCGACTGGTTCAGTGCCGTGAGTTACCACCTGATGGGCGTGCCGACGGCGATGTTCACGCCGCTGTTCGTGATCTCGCGCACCAGCGGCTGGGCCGCCCACGTGATCGAGCAGCGGCTGGACAACAAGATCATCCGGCCGAGCGCGAACTACACCGGCCCCGAAGACCGTGCCTTCGTGCCGATCGCCGAGCGCAGCTGAGCAAGACCACCGCGCATGAGTTCCCCCTTCCGCAAGCGCCTGCCCGGCACCGCGCTGGACTACATCGATGCCCGTGCCGCCGTCGACGCATTGCGCGCCGGCGCCTGGGCCGGCCTGCCGTACACCGCGCGCGTGCATGCCGAGAACCTGGTGCGCCGCTGCGATCCGGCCATCCTCGACGACTGCCTGCTGCAGCTCATCGATCGCCGGCGCGACCGCGACTTCCCGTGGTACCCGGTGCGCGTGGTCTGCCACGACATCCTCGGCCAGACCGCGCTGGTCGACCTGGCCGGGCTGCGCGATGCCATCGCGGCGCAGGGCGGCGATCCGGCCGCGGTGAACCCCGTCGTGCCGGTGCAGTTGATCGTGGACCACTCGCTCGCGGTGGAGTGCGGCGGCGACGACCCGCAGGCCTTCGCGAAGAACCGCGCGATCGAAGACCGCCGCAACGAAGACCGTTTCCACTTCATCGACTGGACGAAGCGGGCCTTCCGCAACGTCGAGGTGATCCCGCCGGGCAACGGGATCATGCACCAGGTCAACCTGGAGAAGATGTCGCCGGTGGTCTGGGTGCAGGACGGCCTGGCCTACCCCGACACCTGCGTCGGCACCGACAGCCACACGCCGCACGTCGATGCGCTGGGCGTCATCGCGGTGGGCGTCGGCGGGCTGGAGGCCGAGAACGTGATGCTCGGCCGCGCGTCGTGGATGCGCCTGCCCGACATCGTCGGCGTCGAGCTGGCCGGCTGGCGCCGGCCCGGCATCACTGCCACCGACATCGTGCTGGCGCTCACCGAGTTCCTGCGCCAGCAGAAGGTGGTCGGCGCCTACCTGGAGTTCTTCGGCGACGGCACGCAGGGCCTGACGATCGGCGACCGCGCGACCATCTCGAACATGTGCCCCGAATACGGCGCCACCGCGGCGCTGTTCTTCATCGACGGCCAGACGCTCGACTACCTGCGGCTGACCGGCCGCGAGGCCGGGCAGGTGAAGCTGGTCGAGACGTACGCGAAGACGGCGGGCTTCTGGGCCGACACGCTGGCGGACGCCCGCTACGAACGCATGCTGCGCTTCGACCTGTCGAGCGTCGTGCGCAACATGGCCGGCCCGTCGAACCCGCACCGCCGGCTGCCCACCAGCGCGCTGGCCGAGCGCGGCATCGCGGCCAACCTGGACCAGGCCCGTGCGCAAGAGGCGCAGGGCCTGATGCCCGATGGCGCGGTGGTCATCGCGGCCATCACCAGCTGCACCAACACCAGCAACCCGCGCAACGTGATCGCCGCCGGGCTGCTGGCGCGCAACGCGAACCGGCTGGGCCTCGTGCGCAAGCCGTGGGTGAAGACCTCGCTCGCGCCGGGCTCGAAGACGGTGGAGCTGTACCTGAAGCAGGCCGGCCTGCTGCCCGAACTGGAGGCGCTGGGCTTCGGCATCGTCGGGTTCGCGTGCACCACCTGCAACGGCATGAGCGGCGCGCTGGCCCCGGCGATCCAGCACGAGATCCTCGAGCGCGACCTGTACACCACGGCCGTGCTGTCGGGCAACCGCAACTTCGACGGCCGCATCCATCCGCATGCGAAGCAGGCCTTCCTGGCCTCGCCGCCGCTGGTGGTGGCGTATGCGATCGCCGGCACGATCCGCTTCGACATCGAGCGCGACGTGCTCGCGGTGGTGAACGGCCGCGAGATCCGGCTGCAGGACCTGTGGCCCGACGATGCCGAGATCGATGCGCTGGTGCAGTCGTCGGTGCAGCCGGCGATGTTCCGGCAGGTCTACGAGCCGATGTTCGCCATCGCGGCCGAGAGCCGCGAGCGCGTGAGTCCGCAGTACGACTGGCGGCCGCAATCGACCTACATCCGCCGCCCGCCGTACTGGGACCGCGAAGGCATGGGCGCGCTGGCCGCGAACCCGCGCACGCTGACCGGCCTGCGGCCGCTGGCGATCCTGCCGGACAACATCACGACCGACCACCTGTCGCCGTCGAACGCGATCGGGGCGGATTCGGCGGCCGGCGAGTACCTGGCGCGGATGGGCCTGCCGGAGGAGGATTTCAACTCCTACGCGACGCACCGCGGCGACCACCTGACCGCGATGCGCGCCACTTTCGCGAACCCGACGCTGAAAAACGAGATGGTGCGTACCGACGATGGCAGCGTGCGCACCGGCTCGCTCGCGCGTCTCGAGCCGGAGGGCCGCGTGGTGCGCATGTGGGAGGCGATCGAGGCCTACCTCGAACGCCGGCAGCCGCTGATCATCATCGCCGGGGCCGACTACGGCCAGGGCAGCTCGCGCGACTGGGCGGCCAAGGGCGTGCGCCTGGCCGGTGTCGAGGTGGTGGTGGCCGAAGGCTTCGAGCGCATCCACCGCACCAACCTGATCGGCATGGGCGTGCTGCCGCTGGAGTTCCCGCCCGGCACCTCGCGGCTGACGCTCGGGCTCGATGGCACCGAGACGTATGAGGTGCAGGGCGAACGCACCCCCGGCGCAGCGCTGGGGCTGCGCGTGCGGCGCCGCAATGGCGGGATCGTCGATGTGCCGGTCACCTGCCGGCTCGATACGGCCGAAGAGGTGTCGATCTACGAGGCCGGCGGGGTGCTGCAGCGGTTTGCGCAGGATTTTCTTGCGGGACAGACAGGAACACAAACCACCCGCTCAGCCTGAGGTATCGAAGGCCCGCACCATGACCGCAGTCCCCCAGATCCGCATCCCCGCCACCTACCTGCGCGGCGGCACCAGCAAGGGCGTGTTCTTCCGCCTGCAGGACCTGCCCGCTTCCGCACAGGTGCCGGGCGAGGCGCGCGACCGGCTGCTGCGCCGCGTGATCGGCAGCCCCGATCCCTACGGCAAGCAGACCGACGGCATGGGCGGCGCGACCTCGTCGACCTCGAAGGTCGTGATCCTGTCGCCGTCGGCGCGGCCCGGCCACGACGTGGACTACCTGTTCRGCCAGGTCTCGATCGACCAGGACTTCATCGACTGGAGCGGCAACTGCGGCAACCTGTCGGCAGCCGTCGGCCCGTTCTCGATCGCGCAGGGCCTGGTGCCGGCGCAGCGCGTGCCGGCGAACGGCGTGTGCACCGTGCGCATCTGGCAGGCCAACATCGGCAAGACCATCGTCGCGCACGTGCCGGTGGTGAGCGGGCAGGTGCAGGAGACCGGCGACTTCGAGCTCGACGGCGTCACCTTCCCGGCGGCCGAGGTGCAGCTCGAGTTCCTCGACCCGGCTGCCGAGGGGCCGGACGAAGGCGGCGGTGGCGCGATGTTCCCGACCGGGCGGCTCGTCGACGCGCTGGAGGTGCCCGGCATCGGCACGCTCGACGCGACGCTGATCAACGCCGGCATCCCGACGATCTTCGTCAACGCCCGCGACATCGGCTGCACCGGCACCGAGCTGCAGGACGCGATCAATGGCGATGCGCAGGCGCTGGCGCGCTTCGAGGCGATCCGGGCCTGGGGGGCGGTGAAGATGGGATTGATCCGCGACGTGGCCGAGGCGTCGACGCGCCAGCACACGCCGAAGATCGCCTTCGTCGCGCCGCCGGCCGACTACGTCGCCTCCAGCGGCAAGCCGGTGYGCGCCGCCGACATCGACCTGCTGGTGCGTGCGCTGTCGATGGGCAAGCTGCACCACGCGATGATGGGCACGGCGGCGGTCGCGATTGGCACGGCGGCCGCCATCCCCGGCACGCTGGTGAACCTGGCGGCCGGTGGTGGCGTGCACAGTGCGGTGCGCTTCGGGCACCCGTCGGGCAGCTTGCGCGTGGGCGCCGAGGCGCAGCAGATCGGCGGCCAGTGGACCGTCACGAAGGCGTTGATGAGCCGCAGCGCCCGTGTGCTGATGGAAGGCTGGGTGCGCGTGCCCGGCGACAGTTTCTGAACGAGAGCAAGCTCATGTCGACCCGTCAAACCCTCAAGGCCCTCGCCGCCGCCCGCCGCGGCGTGATCGTTCCCGGCGCGTTCAACGCGATGTCCGCCAAGGTCATCGCCGATGCCGGCTTCGAGGCGATCTACGTCACCGGTGCCGGCGTCACCAACATGTGGTTCGGCATGCCCGACCAGGGCTTCATGGGCCTGGCCGAGATCGCCGACCACACCGCGCGCATCCGCGATGCGGTGGAACTGCCGCTGATCGTCGATGCCGACACCGGCTTCGGCAACGCGCTGAACGTGTACCACACGGTGCGCGTGCTGGAACGGGCCGGCGCCGACTGCATCCAGCTCGAAGACCAGGTGGCGCCCAAGCGCTGCGGCCATTTCTCGGGCAAGGACGTGATCCCGCTCGACGAGGCGGTCGGCAAGATCAAGGCGGCGGTCGACGCGCGGCGCGACCCGGACCTGCTGATCATGGCGCGCACCGATGCCGCGGCCACGCAGGGCTTCGATGCGGCGGTCGAGCGCGCGCAGCGCTTCGCGGAAGCGGGTGCCGACATCCTGTTCGTCGAGGCGGTGACGACGGCCGACGAGGTGCGCGCGCTGCCGCGGCGCCTGGCGGCGCCGCAGCTGGTCAACATGGTGATCGGCGGCAAGACGCCGATCGTCGGTGCCGACGAGTTGAAGGGCCTGGGCTACGGCTTCGTGCTGTATGCCAATGCCGCGCTGCAGGGCGCCGTGGCCGGCATGCAGCGCGTGCTGGGTGCGCTGCAGCAGGCCGGCCGCGTCGACGAGGATCCGGCGCTGGTCGTGCGGTTCGCGGAACGGCAGCGGCTGGTCGACAAGCCGCGCTGGGATGAACTGGAGCGGCGCTACGCGCCGTAGCGGCTTCGTCATGATTCGGTCAATTTTTGGCCGATATCCAGCCTGACTGTCCCGCAGGTGACGCGATTTGTCAGATATCGGCGGAGATTTTCGTGATTCTGATAACGGTTCCAGCGCAATCAACGCGTCCGAAGGGTGGGCACGCAACCTGCGCTGCCTTCAGATGCGCCGCCGGCGTGTCGACGCCGAACTCACGGACCTCCCCGAAAAGCCGAACCGACCTATGAGGATTGCCGCACTGTGGGCCCAACGCGCGGAGAGCCTTCGCGCGACGGATGCCTTCGCCTCCCGCGCCATCGATGTCGAGCAGTTCAGCGACACCGAATCGCTGCTGCAGGCGTGGCGGGACACGGAGTTCGACGCGATCCTGGTGCAGGCCGACACCGCGCTGAGCCGTGACTGGTTCGACGTGCTGCGCACGCGCGCTGCATCGCGCGCGCCGATCGTCGCGGTCGGTGCCGGTGACACCTACTCCATCGCCCAGGCCCTGATGCGTGGCGCCGACGACTACGCCACCGAGGCCGAAGGCGCGACCGGCCTGGTGCAGCGCGTGCTGGCGCGCGTGCGGGCGCTGGCCTCGCCGGCGCCCGAGCTGCGGGCCGGTGCCTACTGGCTCGACACCGCGCAGTCGGTGCTGGCCTCGCCCGGCCACCGCGTGCGCCTGACGGCGCGCGAGTGCAGCCTGGCGCAGGTGCTGTTCGAGCACCACGGCCGGCTCACGACGACGGAGATGCTGTCGGCCGCGCTGTTCGGCAACACCGATGCCGTCAACAAGCGATCCATCGAGCAGCACCTGTACAAGCTGAGGCAGAAATGCGTGCTCGTGTCGAAGCAGCAGGGCACGCCGCTGCACATCGAATCGATCTACGCGTCGGGGTACCGGCTGCGCGCCTGATCCGCGGACGGCGATCCATCGGAAAGATGCACAGGTCGCCCTCGGTGCGGCCGATGGCAATCCGCTGCGCAAGGTCTCCAAAGTGCTCCCATCCACAGGGCGCCGGGCAACGCGTGACGGGATGTGTCGTCGCATCCGGTCCTCCGTGGGAGAGGAGTGTCGATCTCGAAACGAAGCGAAAAGCTGCTGGGCGCGCGCGGTGATTGTGTGGACCATCCGCGCTTTCGAGGAGAACCCATGACCCAGCAAGCATCGATGCCCGCCGACCTCCTGCACCGCAGGCGCCTGCTGACGGTGGCCCTGTCGTCGGTCGCCGCCGCGAGCCTCGCGGCGTGCGAAGGCAGCAGCGACAACGGCAGCCCGCCCGCATCGTCGGCGCCCACACCGCCTGCGCCGGCACCCGCTCCCGCTCCGGCACCTGCTCCTGCTCCTGCTCCTGCTCCTGCTCCGGCCGCGCCGACGGCTTGCACGGACACGATCGTCGGCAACCACGGTCACGTGCTGAACGTGCCGGTCGCCGACCTCGATTCCACGGTCGACAAGACGTACGACATCCAGGGCTCGTCCGGGCACACGCACACGGTGCGATTGACGGTCGCGAACCTGCGCCAGTTGAAGGACGGCGTGGCGGTCACGGTCGAGTCGTCGAACTCGTCAGGGCACACCCACACGGTGACCACCCGGTGCGCGTGATCGGCTGACGGCCGGGCAGGTTCTCGATGGAGGGCGGCGGGTGTCGCAGAATGGCGACCTCTCTTCATTCCGATCAGGACACCTGCCCATGACCGAGGCCTCTTCCGTCCCCACTGAGCGACCTGCCTTGCCCGACCGCCTGTCGGTCGACCCGCGCAGCCCGTTCCACGTCGCCGCGATCTTCGAGCACGAGATCGGCATCCGCTTCAACGGCAAGGAGCGCGGCGACGTCGAGGAATACTGCATCAGCGAAGGCTGGATCCGCGTGCCCGCCGGCCGCTCGGTCGACCGCAAGGGCCAGCCGCTGCTGATCAAGCTGAAGGGCCAGGTCGAGTCGTTCTACCGTTGATCAACTCGACGGGTCCTTGGTGCGGGTGCGCGACACCGCCATCATGATGCCGATGCCCAGCACGATCAGGCAGGCGATGCCGACGTACACCGGCGCGAGGCCGGCCGTCACGAGGCCCCAGGCAACGCCGCCGACCAGCAGCACGAGGCCGACCATATAGAGCGCGAACGACATGGTGATGCTCCTTGCGGGCACGGGTGGCCCGGATCGAGCCACTCTAGTCACCGGCGCAAGCGCTGCCGATCGGAAGAGGGCGCCGCTGCGCGTAGTCCCCCTCCTACCGGATCAGGTCCGCTGTTTCACGCGGGCCGCTTCGGAATCGCCAGCCCGCGCTGCACCGCCGGCCGCGCCTTGAATGCCGCCAGCACGCGCGCGACGTTCGGGAAGTCGGCCATGCCGACCAGTTCGCCCGCCTCGTAGAAGCCGAACAGGTTGTTGACCCACGGGAAGATCGCGATGTCGGCGATCGAGTACGCGTCACCCAGGATCCAGTCGCGGCCCGTCAGGCGTTCGTCGACGACCTTCAGCAGCCGCTTCGATTCGGCCACGTAGCGGTCGCGCGGGCGCTTGTCCTCGTACTCGCGGCCGGCGAACTTGTGGAAGAAGCCGAGCTGGCCGAACATCGGGCCGATGCCGCCCATCTGGAACATCACCCACTGCAGCGTCTCGAAGCGGCCGGCGGTGTCGGTGGGCATCAGCTGCCCGGTCTTGCTCGCCAGGTAGACGAGGATCGCGCCCGATTCGAACAGCGCGAGCGGCTTGCCGTCGGGGCCGTTCGGGTCCAGGATCGCCGGGATCTTGTTGTTCGGGTTCAGCGACAGGAACTCGGGCGACAGCTGGTCGTTGGTGTCGAAGCGCACCAGGTGCGGCTCGTACGGCAGCCCGGTCTCCTCCAGCATGATCGACACCTTCACGCCATTGGGCGTCGGCAGCGAATAGAGCTGGAGCAGCTCGGGGTGCTGCGCGGGCCATTTGGTGGTGATCGGGAAGGCGGACAGGTCGGACATGGCGGGTGGGTTCGCAGTGGGCAGGTGGGGGGAAGCCGGCGATTCTGCCCCGGTCCGGCTTTTCATGCGGCGGTAGGTGAACTATGGTCGGTCACAGCGCTGTCACCCGGCCCGTCGAACATCGCCGGCTGATCGTTCCGAAGACTTTTCACGAAGAACCCAAGAGACGCCATGCATCACACCGCTGTTCGACCCACCCGTGCCCGCCTCCTCGCCCTGACGCTGCTTGCCGGCGCCGCGCTGACTGCCTGCGGCGGCAGCGACGACGATCCCGCCCCGTTCGCGACGCTGGACGGCAAGGTCCCGCT
>NZ_JBFUCB010000184.1:0-9808 GCF_056405435.1 Rhizobacter sp. P1_G5
CTCAGGCGGGGCGTGGATCCCGGTGCGCAGCCTGCGTGCCCACCGTGCGGCGGTGCGCCGGCTGCGCGTGATCGGCGATGGCCTGCTCGCCAGCGCCGGCGAAGACAATCGTGTATGCGTCTGGCGCCTGGCCGATCAGGGCCTGTGCGCCGAGTCACACCATGAGGACTTCGCGACCGACGTGATGCGCGTCCCTGGCGGCTACCTCAGCTGCGCCTACGATGGGCGCATCATCTCGCACGCTCTTTGATGCCACTGCCGTGGACGATCTCTTTCCAGGCTGGCAGCGCGCGTGGGCATCGACCGGGCTGGCCGAGCCGTCGCGCACCTGCTTCGAGGCCCTGTGCAGTGCGTACGCCGAGCCGCAGCGGCACTACCACTCGCTGCAGCACTTGCGGGAATGCCTGGCGCAAGCCGATGAGATCGAGCGCCTTGCGCAGCGCCCGGGCGAAGTGCTGATCGCGCTGTGGTTCCACGACGCCGTCTACGACCCCCAGGCGCGTGGCAACGAGCGGCGCAGCGCCGACTGGGCGCGAGAGGTCATCACGCTGAGCGGGGACGCCGAAGCCGCCGCGCGAGTGCACGCGCTGGTGATGGCGACCGAGCACCATGCCGTGCCCGAGACGCCCGATGCCCAGGTACTGGTCGATGTGGATCTGTCGATCCTCGGCGCTCACGCCGCGCGCTTCGATGAATATGAGCGGCAGGTGCGCGAGGAGTACCTCCACGTGCCGGCGTTCGTCTACCGAATGAAGCGCCGCGCCGTGCTGCAAGGCTTCCTGTCACGGCCGCGGCTCTTCAACACGGATGCCCACCTTGAACGCCTGGAGGGAACGGCTCGCGCCAACCTGCGCCGCTCCATCGAGGCAACCGACCTCAGTCATCGGCCATCTTGATCGACAGCTCGACGTCCCACAGCAGCTTTCTCGGCTCGAGGGCCGCTCAGGCTTGAGCGGCAATCGCGCCCATCAGAAGGCAAAAACTGCACGGCTACTTCGTGGCAGCCTGCGCCGACCACCGTGCCATCGTCTGCATCGTCCGCTGGATCGGCTCGGGGCCGATGCTCTCCGAGCCGGCGAACGGCCGGTCCATCGCGGCGATGAAGAAGAACACCAGGCCGAACACGCCCGACAGCAGGCCCACCGCGGTGATGTTGAACGCAGAGCGCGGCAGCACGTAGGTCGTCAACAGGGTCAGCATCGTCGCCAGCACGACGACGCTCCACAGCGTGCTGGGCACCTGCGCCTCGCTGGCCTGGGTGCGTTCCCGGCGAGCCCGGATCAGTTCGTTGGTGCGTGCCCAGATCTCCGGCATCAAGGCCGCTTCGCGCGGCCCCGCCGGGTCGATGCGGCCGACCGCGCGAAACATGTCGTCGAGCAGGTCGCGCGCCTGCTCCGGCAGTTCGCCCCTGCGCATCGCGGCCCATTCCTGATCGACCACCACCGCGGCGTACTTCTGCAGCAGGTCGCGGGCCTGGCGCGCTGGCACGGTGTCGTAGACCACCAGGTCGCGCGCCAGCGCCGTCATCACGACGGCCTCGGTGCGCACCGCCTTCTCGGCCGAGCCGAACGACTCCCACACCGAGATCGCCGAGAACGCGAGCAGCAGCGAGTTGATGGTGGCGATCACGCCGAGCAGCGCGATCGCGAGGTTGCGGTCGCTTTCGGCGAACGTGACGCGGCACACGCGCTGGAAGACGGCGTAGCCGACCAGCCCGACCAGGACCCAGCCGCCGCTGATCAAGAGGCCGAAAAGCCAGTTCGGAAGGTCGTAGAGGGCCAGTGGCATGCCGCCACGATAGCCATGCACTCCGCGCTGAGCCATCAGCGAATTGCTGAAATGCCCCTTCGAATAACCCGCGAGTGGAACAGCGCCGGGCGGGCTACGCCACCTGCGAACGCACCCACGAGACGATTTCCTGCGCCGGCAGCGCACCGCTGCGGCGGGCCACCTCCTTGCCGCCGCGGAACAGCAGCAGCGTCGGGATGCTGCGGATGCCGTAGGCGGCCGCGCTGCGCTGCGCCGCCTCGGTGTCGAGCTTCGCGAAGCGCACGCCGGGCAGTTGCCGCTGCGCCGCCTCGAACTGCGGGGCCATCGAGCGGCACGGGCCGCACCATTCGGCCCAGCAGTCCACCAGCAGCGGCATCTCGTTGCCGGCCACGTGGCGCTCGAGGCTCGCATCGTCGACCTCGATCGGGTGCGCCGGCAGCAGGCTCTTGCCGCACTGGCCGCACAGCGGGTCGTCGCCCAGCCGGGCGTCGGGCACGCGGTTGCGGGTCAGGCAGTGGGGGCAGACTATTTGCATGGCAGAACTCCTGTCGAAGCCGCGGGCCGAGCGCCGGACCGCCCCAAGCCGGCCCGCATCCCCCTGGGGGATCGGTTGATGTACCCGTCAACCGAGGGGCTCATAGTTCTCAGGGAAGAAATGGCGCTCGATCAGCTCGATCAGGATGTGCAGCACCTTGATGTGCAGCTCCTGCACGCGGTCGGCATAGCGGCCGCCCGGCGTGCAGACGTAGACGTCGGCGAGCGCCTCGAACTCCGGGTTGCGCTTGCCGGTGAGGGCGATCACCGACAGGCCGTTCGCCTTCGCGGCGCGGGCGGCGCGCAGGATGTTCTTGCTGGTGCCGCTGGTGCTGATCGCCAGCAGGCAATCGCCCGGCCGGCCGTGCGCCTCGACATAACGCGAGAACACCTGCTCGTAGCCGAGGTCGTTGCCGACGCAGCTCATGTGRCTGGCGTCGCTGATCGCCGCGGCGCCGAGGGGAGGGCGGTCGTCGCGGTAGCGGCCGGTCAGCTCTTCGGCGAAATGCATCGCATCGCACATCGAGCCGCCGTTGCCGCACGAGTAGACGCGGCCCTTGCGCTCGAAGACCTGGATCAGCAGCGCGGCCGCCTGCTCGACGCTCGCGAGGGCGGGGCCGTCGGACAGCAGTGCGTCGAGCGCGCGCTGGGCTTCGCGCAGGTTGGATTGGATGTGTTCGATCATGTCGGGTGTTCCATCGGTGCATCTGGGGACGGCCAGCCCGTCCGCAATGCCCCGAGGTTAACCCTTGGCCGCGCCCAATTCGCCGGCAGCCGGGGCAATCCGACGCAGCCGGGGCGCATGCAGGGACAGCACGCAGACCGCCCAGCACACCCACGCGGTCCACAGCGAGTGGCTCAGGTAGTGCGCGCCGCGCATCACCTGCACCCAGGCGAAGACGCTGCCGCACGCCAGCGTGATGGCCAGCCAGCGGCGCGCGGCCACCGGGGCCACCCGGCGCAGCGCGAACCAGCCGGCGAGGAACGAGAACGCGGTCGACGCGTGGCCGGACGGGAAGCACTGGCCCGAGCCGCCGTCGCGTTTCCAGAACTGCCAGTGCGGCACGTAGTCGAGCACGTCGCCGCCGAAGCGGGYCAGGTCCCACGGGCAGCTGGTGGCGCTGTGGCGCTTGAGCAGCGGAACCAGGATCACGCAGGCCAGCGTGGTCGTCACCCACCAGACGCGCTCCCGCTTCGCCAGGCCGCGGGCGAACGGCAGCGGGCGCCAGATGCCGACCAGCAGCACGCCGAACAGCAGCCAGGCCGGCCAGCGCGCGGCATCGTGCAGCAGCGTGCCGGTGAGCCAGCGATCGCGCCACGCAAAGCCGTGGGCGTTGCCGAACCACGACGTGAGGGCCAGGTCGAGGCCGCTCAGGTCCCAGGCCAGCAGCACGGCCAGCGACAGCAGCACGACCATCAGGTCGGTGCGCAGCGGGGTGGGCGGCCGGGCTGGCGTGGCAGGAAAGGCGTGGGCGACCATGGGCAGCGATGCTCGCGACCCAGACTTAGGGCCGCCTTAGCTCGGGCACCCGGCGATCCGACCTTGTCAACTGCGTCACGCGGGATAAGCCATCCCCAAACCGTGTGATATGGTCGCGCCGCGCATGCCGCGGGGCTCAGCCCGTGGCGTGCAGCCTGGTCTCGGCGTACGAAGGAAAGTCGGTCAGACAAGAACCGGCACGGGAGGCGGCGCCTGTCGCAACTCATGGAAACTCCGATGTCGAAAACTCTGGCACAACTGAAAAAAGAGATCGCAACCCTCACGCGCGAAGCCGAGAAGCTGCAGCGCAAGGAAGTCGAAGGCGTCGTCGTACGCATCAAGGAAGCGATCGAGGCCTATGGCCTGACGGCCGCCGACCTGGGTCTCGGGGGCGCCAGGCGCGGCCCGAAGGCTGCCACCAAGAAGGTCGCAGCGAAGCGTGGTCGCAAGAAGGCGGGCGGTGACGTCAAGTTCCGCGACGAGTCCGGCAACGTCTGGGGCGGCCGCGGGCCGCGCCCGAAGTGGCTGCGTGATGCATTGGCCGCCGGCAAGCAACTGTCGGACTTCGCGGTCTAAAAAAGAAGCGCGATCCCTCGGTCGACGGGGACGTCGACCGATCCTCGGGTATTCCCTCTGGTCATTGATTTGCGATGAAATTCAAATAGCAAACGTTCGCGCAAACGTTTGCGTATGAAAACGACAGTCATAGCGACGAAAACGTGGTGCGAACGAAGTACTGTCCGGGCGGTTCATCGACCCGACGTCCGGGCAACAATCCACGCCTCGAGGAGACACTCGCAATGACGATCGCATTCCACAGCCGCCGCCGCAGCATCGCCGTGGCCGCCACGGCCCTGGCCGCCGGCTTCTTCCTGACCGCCGCCCATGCCGACGACGCCAAGCCGCGCGTCGGCCTGGTGATGAAGTCGCTGGCCAACGAGTTCTTCAAGAACATGACCGAAGGCGCGCTGGCCCACGAGAAGAAGCGCGGCGACTTCTCGCTGAAGGCCGTCGGCATGCAGTCGGAGACCGACTTCGACGCGCAGACCGCCGCGGTCGAGAACTTCGTGACGCAGAAGTACGACGTGATCGTGATCGCGCCGGCCGATTCGCGGGCGATGGTCGCGCCGGTCGCGAAGGCGCTGAAGGCCGGCATCACGGTCGTCAACTTCGACGTGGCGCTGGATCCCGCAGCGATGAAGAAGGCCGGCCTCGACCTCGCCTTCGTCGGCCCTGACAACCGCGCCGGCGCCAAGATGGCCGGCGATGAACTCGCGAAGGCGATCGGCCCGGGCGCCAAGATCGTCATCATCGAAGGCAACCCCGGCGCCGACAACGCGCTGCAGCGCAAGCTGGGCTTCGAGGACGCGGCCAAGGCCGGCAAGCTGAACATCGTCGCGTCGCAGACCGCGCACTGGGAGACCGAGGAGGCGAACGCCGTCTTCACGAACATCCTGACCGCCAACCCCGACATCAAGGGCGTGATGGTCGCCAACGACTCGATGGCGCTCGGCGTCTCGAAGGCGCTCGATGCCGCGGGCAAGTCCGGGCAGATCAAGGTGGTGGGCTTCGACAACATCCCGGCCATCCGCCCGCTGATCAAGCAGGGCAAGGTGCTCGCCACCGTCGACCAGTTCGGCACCGAGATGGCCGCCAACGCGATCGACTACGGCATCAAGTCGCGCAAGGACAAGCAGCCGCTGAAGGGCTGGGTCAAGACGCCGATCGAGCTCGTCACGGCCAAGAACCTGAAGTAAAACCGCGCTGTCCAGGGAGCCCGCGCGTGGACCAGCACGACAACAACATCACCGCCACCACCGCCACCGTCGCGCTCGAGCTGCAGGGCTTGACGCGCCGGCACCCCGGCGTGATCGCGCTCGACGGCGTCGACCTCACGCTGAGGCGCGGCGAGGTGCACGCGCTGGCCGGCGAGAACGGCGCCGGCAAGTCCAGCCTGATCAAGATCCTGTGCGGCGCCGACCGCCCCGACGCCGGCCGCATGCGGCTGTTCGGCGAGGCCTACGCGCCGCAGTCGCCGCTGGCGGCGATGCGCGCCGGCATCCGCGTCGTGCACCAGGAGCTGCACATGCTGGGCGAGCTGTCGGTGGCCGAGAACCTGCTGTTCGAGCGGTTGCCGCGCACCCGGCTCGGCCTGCTCGACCGCGCCGCGATGGACCAGCGGGCGCGCGAGCTGCTCGCGCTGGTCGGGCTGGACGAGCTGTCGCCGGCCACGCGCGTCGGCACGCTGGGCATGGCGCAGCAGCAGTTGATCGAGATCGCGAAGGCGCTGTCGAACCAGCGCGGCGGCGGGGCTGCGGGAACCGCGCGCATCGTCATCATGGACGAACCCACCGCCACGCTGACCCCGCGCGAGACCGACCGCCTGCTGGCGATCATCCGCAAGCTGCGCGACGACGGCGTCACGGTGGTGTTCGTCTCGCACCACCTGCAGGAGCTGTTCGAGGTCTGCGACCGCGTCACGGTGCTGCGCAACGGCCGGCACGTCGCGACGCAGCCGATGGCCGGCACCTCGACCGGCGAGCTGGTGCGGCTGATGGTGGGGCGCGAGCTGGTCGAGCGGCCGCCGCGCGTTGCGCCGGTGCTCGACGCGAACCAGCCCACGGCGCTGCGCGTCGAAGGCCTGCGCCACGCCGGCCGGCGCGAGCTGTCGTCCGAGGCCGCGCCGATCAGTTTCAGCCTGCGCTACGGCGAGATCGTCGGGCTCGCCGGCCTGGTCGGCTCCGGCCGCACCGAGACGCTGCGCGCGATCTTCGGCGCCGACCGCGCGGCCGCCGGGCAAGTCTTCCGCGACGACCGCCCGGTGCACATCGCGAGCCCGCGTGATGCGCTCGCGCACGGCATCTGCCTCGTCACCGAGAACCGCAAGGAAGAGGGCCTGGTGCTCGACATGCCGATCCGCGCCAACCTCAGCCTGGCGCAGCTCGGTGCGGTGTCGCGCGGCGGGCTGCTGAAGGCCGAGGCCGAGAACGCCGCCGCGCGCCACATGGCCGGCGAGCTGCAGATCCGGCTCGCGTCGATCGCGCAGCCGGTGCGCCAGCTGTCCGGCGGCAACCAGCAGAAGGTGGTGCTCGGCAAGTGGCTGCTGCGCGACCCGAAGGTGCTGCTGCTCGACGAGCCGACGCGTGGCGTCGACGTCGGGGCCAAGGCCGAGATCCATGCGCTGCTCGAACGCATGGCCGCGCAGGGCATGGCGGTGCTGGTGGTGTCGTCCGACCTGCGCGAGCTGATCGGCCTGTGCGACCGCATGCTGGTGATGAGCCGCGGCGTGCTGGTCGGCGAGGTGCCGCGCGCGCAGTTCGATGAAGAGGCCATCCTCGCGATGGCCTACTGTGAATACCTGGTGCGTCCGCAGCAAGCGGCACGTGCAGCGGCCTGAGGCATGGATGCGATGCAAACGATGAACCTGACTCCCCCGAAACCCGCCGGCAATGCCTCGGCGGGCGACCGCGCCGCGCTGGTGCTGCGCGAGGCCGGCATCGGCCTGGCGCTGCTGCTGCTGGTGGGCGTGTTCGCGCTGCTGTCGCCGATCTTCCTGACGGCCGGCAACCTGACGAACATCTTCACGCAGATCTCGATCAACGTGGTCCTCGCGGTCGGCATGACCTTCGTGATCCTGATCGGCGGCATCGACCTGTCGGTCGGCTCGGTGATGGCGTTCTGCGCGGTGGTGGCCGGCACGGTGCTGAAGCTCGACGGGCTCGAGCCGGCGGCGGCGATCCCGCTGGCACTCGCCGCCAGCATCGCGGTCGGCGCGGCCTGCGGGCTGGTCAACGGCGCGGTGTCGGCGTGGTGGGCGATCCCGTCGTTCATCGTCACGCTCGGCATGCTGAACATCGCGCGCGGCGCGGCGCTGCAATGGACGCAGGCGCGCTCCATCTACGAATTCCCCGACGCCTTCAACGACTTCGGCAGCGCCACGCTGCTGGGCGTGCCGGCGATCTTCCTGGTGGCGCTGGCGCTGGTGGCGGCCGGCTGGTTCGTGCTCAACCGCACCGTGTTCGGCCGGCTGGTCTACGCGATCGGCAACAACGAGGAGGCGGTGCGGCTGGCCGGCCACAACGTTCGCTTCCACAAGATCGCGGCCTTCGTGATCTGCGGCGCGGCGGTCGGCGTCGGCGCGGTGATCTACATGACGCGGCTGACGATCGCGAGCCCGATCTCGGGCATCGGCTTCGAGCTGAACGCGATCGCGGCGGTGATCATCGGCGGCACCAGCCTGTCCGGCGGGCGCGGCTCGATCATCGGCACGCTGCTCGGAGCGTGCATCATCGGGGTCCTGGCCAACGGCCTGATCCTGATCGGCATGAGCGACTTCCTTCGACAGATGGTCACCGGTTTCGTCATCATCCTCGCGGTGGTGCTGGACGTGCTGCGCGCACGGCTGGCGCAGCGTGCCGCGCGATGAACCACACCGAACGCAGCGGCGGCAGCGGCCGCGACGCGCGGGTGCCGGCCCGCCTCAGCACCATCAAGGACGTGGCGCAGCAGGCCCAGGTGTCGGTGACGACGGTGTCGCACGTGGTCAACGGCACGCGCTTCGTCAGCGAGGCGGCTCGCCAGCGGGTGCAGCAGGCGATCGAGGAGCTGCGCTACGTGCCGAGCGCGCTGGCGCGCAGCCTGAAGAGCAACCGCACCCACACCGTCGGGATGATGATCCCGAACAGCTCGAACCCGTATTTCGCCGAGATCATCCGCGGCATCGAGGACACCTGCTACGAAGCCGGCTTCAACGTGATCCTGTGCAACTCCGACGACGACCCGCTGAAGCAGAGCACCTACGTGCGCCTGCTCAGCGAGAAGCAGGTCGACGGGCTGATCGTGATGTCGTCCGGTGCCGATGGCGAGCTGCTCGACACGCTGCGCGACGCCAACATGCCGCAGGTGGTGGTCGACCGCGAGATCGACGACCTGGAGGCCGACCTGGTCGAGGTCAACCACGAGGCGGGTGGCGTGATCGCGACCGAGCACCTGCTGTCGCTCGGGCACCGGCGCATCGCCTGCATCGCCGGGCCGCAGACGCTCTCGTCGGCGCGCCAGCGCGTGCTGGGCTACCACCGCGCGCTGCGCGAAGCCGGCCTGGCGGTCGACGACCGGCTGCTGCGCAGCGCCGATTTCACGAGCGCCGGCGGCCATGCCGCGATGGTCTCGCTGCTGCAGGCCGGCGTGCAGCCGACCGCGGTGTTCGTCTCGAACGACCTGATGGCGATCGGCGCGGTCTGCGCGGCGGCCTCGCACGGGCTGCGCATTCCGCAGGACCTGTCGGTGATCGGTTTCGACGACATCGCGCTGTCGGCCTACAGCAACCCGCCGCTGACGACAGTCGCGCAGCCCAAGCACCGCACCGGCGAGCTGGCGGCGCAGCTGCTGATGCAGCGCATCGCCGACCGCGGGCGCGCGTTGCAGCGCGAGATCCTGCAGCCGTCGCTGACGGTGCGCCACTCGACGGGGCCGGTGCCCACATGACTCGGAACATCGTCGTGCTCGGCAGCGTGAATGCCGACCTGGTGCTGCGCTGCGAGCGCCTGCCGGCGCCCGGCGAGACGGTGCACGGGCGCGAGTTCAAGGTGCTGCCGGGCGGCAAGGGCGCGAACCAGGCGGTGGCCGCGGCGCGGCTGGGCGCGGCGGTCAGCTTCATCGGCTGTGTCGGTGCCGACGACCATGGGCGCGAGGCGCGCCGCCGGCTCGCGGCCGAGGGCGTCGAGCTCACGCACCTGGCCGACGTGGCGCAGCCCACCGGCGTCGCGATGATCCTGGTCGACGACCGCGGGCAGAACAGCATCGCGCTGTCGGCCGGCGCAAACGCGGCGCTCGGTGTCGCGCAGGTCGAGGCGGCCGCGGCGCAGATCGCGTCGGCGGCGCTGCTGGTGTGCCAGCTCGAATCGCCGCTCGCGGCGGTGGCGCGGGCGATCGCCATCGCGCAGGCGGCCGGCGTGCCGGTGCTGCTGAACCCGGCGCCGGCGCAGGCGCTGCCGGCGGCGCTGCTGCAGCAGGTCGACATCCTGG
>NZ_JBFUCB010000185.1:0-9806 GCF_056405435.1 Rhizobacter sp. P1_G5
GAGCGAGGGCGGCCCGAGCGCCGAAGGCGAGAAGGACGAGGGCGAGGGCAAGGGATCGCCGCTCGACCAGTTCACGCAGAACCTGAACCAGCTGGCACGTGACGGCAAGATCGATCCGCTGATCGGCCGCGAGCTCGAGGTCGAGCGCGTGATCCAGATCCTGTGCCGCCGCCGCAAGAACAACCCGCTGCTGGTCGGTGAAGCCGGCGTCGGCAAGACGGCGATCGCCGAGGGCTTGGCCTGGCGCATCACGCAGGGCGACGTGCCGGAGATCCTGGCCGATGCCAACGTGTATTCGCTCGACATGGGCGCGCTGCTGGCCGGTACCAAGTACCGCGGCGATTTCGAGCAACGCCTGAAGAGCGTGCTGAAGCACCTGAAGGACCAGCCGAACGCGGTGCTGTTCATCGATGAGATCCACACGCTGATCGGCGCCGGTGCGGCCTCGGGCGGCACGCTGGACGCGAGCAACCTGCTGAAGCCAGCGCTCAGCTCGGGTGCAATGAAGTGCATTGGTGCGACCACCTTCACTGAATACCGCGGCATCTTCGAGAAGGATGCGGCGCTGTCGCGGCGCTTCCAGAAGGTCGACGTGGTCGAGCCGTCGGTCGAGCAGACGGTCGAGATCCTGAAGGGCCTGAAGTCGCGCTTCGAGGAGCACCACAGCGTGAAATACGCGCTGGGCGCGCTGCAGGCCGCGGCCGAGCTGTCGGCCAAGTTCATCAACGACCGCCACCTGCCCGACAAGGCGATCGACGTGATCGACGAGGCCGGTGCGGCGCAGCGCATCCTGCCGAAGAGCAAGCAGAAGAAGACCATCACGCGCAACGAGGTCGAGGAGATCGTCGCGAAGATCGCGCGCATCCCGCCGACCAGCGTGTCGAACGACGACCGTTCCAAGCTGAAGACGCTGGACCGCGACCTGAACAGCGTGGTGTTCGGCCAGGAGCCGGCAGTCGAGGCGATCGCGGCAGCAATCAAGATGGCGCGCTCCGGTCTCGGCAAGCCCGACAAGCCGATCGGCTCGTTCCTGTTCAGCGGCCCGACCGGCGTCGGCAAGACCGAGGTCGCGAAGCAGCTCGCGTTCATCCTGGGCATCGAGCTGATCCGCTTCGACATGAGCGAGTACATGGAGCGCCATGCCGTGAGCCGCCTGATCGGTGCGCCTCCGGGCTACGTCGGCTTCGACCAGGGCGGCCTGCTGACCGAGGCGATCACGAAGAAGCCGCATGCGGTGCTGCTGCTCGACGAGATCGAGAAGGCGCATCCGGACGTCTTCAACGTGCTGCTGCAGGTGATGGACCACGGCACGCTGACSGACAACAACGGGCGCAAGGCCGATTTCCGCAACGTCATCATCATCATGACSACGAACGCGGGCGCSGAGACGATGAACAAGTCGACGATCGGCTTCACGAACTCCCGCGAGCAGGGCGACGAGATGGCCGACATCAAGCGCCTGTTYACGCCSGAGTTCCGCAACCGSCTSGACGCGACKGTCAGCTTCCGGGCGCTGAACGAAGAGATCATCCTGCGGGTGGTCGACAAGTTCCTGCTGCAGCTCGAGGGCCAGCTGTCGGAGAAGAAGGTCGAGGTCACGTTCACCGACGGGTTGCGCAAGCTGCTCGCGAAGAAGGGGTTCGACCCGCTGATGGGTGCGCGGCCGATGCAACGCCTGATCCAGGACACGATCCGTCGTGCGCTGGCCGACGAGCTGCTGTTCGGCAGCCTGGTCGACGGTGGCCGCCTGACGGTGGACGTGGACGCCGACGGCAAGACGGTGCTCGACATCCAGCCGGCGAAGAAGATCGACAAGCCGAAGGCGGAGCCGGCGACGGCCTGATCTTCGCGAGTCGTGATCCGGAACGAGGCCTGCGGGCCCCGTTTCTCATGGCGCGTCAGGTGATCGACGGATCCGCGAGCGGAAAGCGCGCTGCCGGATCCTGCCCGAAGAAGTCGCGCAGCAGCTCGTACAGCGGCGCGTCCCACGCCTGCAGGTCGAGCGGTGCGACGAAGAAGGTCTCGCAGGCGACCGCGAAGAACTCGTCCGGGCCTTCGGCGGCGTACGGGTCCATGAAGATGTCCTCGTCGCCATCCACTTCGCTGCAGAAGCGTTCATAGCTCGCCGGCATCACCTCGCGCCAGCGCAGGTGGGCCTGCTTGTCCGGCAGCGGCGGGATGCCGTCGGAGCGGCCGTCGCGCATGTCGATGACGTGCGCGAACTCGTGGATCACGACGTTGTAGGCCCAGCCGCTTCCGTCCTCCGGGTTTTCCTGCGCATCGGCGACATCGCGCCACGACAGCGTCATCGGCCCGGCGCCGGGCGCCTCGCCGGTGAGCGCCTCTTCGTACTCGTGCACGATGCCGTCGTCGTCGACGACCTCGCGCTTTGCGAGCATCTCGTCGGGGTGCACGACGATCAGCACGAAGCCGTCGTACCAGTCGAGCCCGAGCTTGAGCACCGGCAGGCAGGCCTGTGCGGCGATCGCGACCGCCATCGCGTCGCTGACGACCACGCCGTGCGTGCCGTGGAACTGCTTGTCGGCGAGGAACAGCGTCGCGAAGCGGCGCAACTGCGCGGCATCGGCCTCATCGAGGTCGCCGAGGAACGGGTAGCGTTCGAGCGTCTCGGCCCACAGTTCATCGGGAATCGGCCGGCGCGCCAAGGTGCGGCGCTCGCGCCACCCCCGCCATGCCGAAGCCAGGCGCCCCAGCACGGCGGCTCAGGAAGGCAGCGCCACGCCTGGCGGCATGGTCACAGGGACACGCCTGGCGGCGTGATGCGCCTGAAGCCGCGCGCGCTCAGGCGCAGCACCTCGGCGCGCAGCGGCGGGTGGTCGAGCTCCCAATCGCTGAGCACATGGCGCAGCATGCCCGGCGCCAGCGGCTCGCTCCCCGGGTGGTGCGTGTGGCCGTGCACCATCGTCGTCGCGCCCGCTTCATGCAGCCAGCGCACCGCGGCGGCGCCGTCGACATCGGCCCAGTCCATCGGCGTCGGGAGCTGGCGCTTGAGCTGCTCGCTCTCGTTGCGCACCGCGCGCGCGAAGCGGCGGCGCTCGTCGAGCGGCTTCGCGAGGAAATCCTGCTGCCAGGCCTCGCTGCGCACCAGCGCGCGGAACTGCTGGTACTTGGTGTCGTCCAGGCACAGCGCGTCGCCATGCGTCAGCAGCACGCGCAGCCCGAAGGCCTGCAGCACCGTCGGGTCGGGCAGCGCGACCACGCCGCAGTCGYGCAGCATGTCGAGCCCGACCAGGAAATCGCGGTTGCCCGCCATGAAGCCGACCGTGCGGCGGCACGCCGCCTCGGCCAGCTCGTTCGCGCAGCGGGCCTCGAACTCGTCGTGGCGGCTGTCGTCGCCGGCCCACACCTCGAACAGGTCGCCGAGGATGAACACCGCATCGGCATCGGTCGTGCGCAGGTAGGCCGACCAGGCGTCGAAGGTGCGCGGCGTGTCGGCGCTCAGGTGCAGGTCGGAGATGAAGTCCACGCAGCGCCAGTCGACCGGCGCTGCGTACTCCCAGAGGCTGGGCAAGGGAGGCGGCGCAACGGCGGTCTGGCGCGACATGGAACCCCGGTACTGCAGGAGGTTGATGCGGGTAGGCGAAAAGAGGAGCGGGTCAGACCACCTTGGCTTCGGTGATCACGACGTCTTCGAGCGGCACATCGCTGTGGCCGCCCTTGTTGCCGGTCTTCACCTGCTCGATCTTGTCGACGATCTCATGGCCCGACACGACCTTGCCGAACACCGCATAGCCCCAGCCGGACGGCGTCTCGGACTTGAAGTTCAGGAAGTCGTTGTCGGTCGCGTTGATGAAGAACTGCGCGGTGGCCGAGTGCGGCACGCTGGTGCGTGCCATCGCGAGCGTGTAGTGGTCGTTCTTCAGCCCGTTGCCGGCTTCGTTCTGGATCTGTGCATCGGTGGGCTTCTGCTTCATGCCGGGCTCGAAACCGCCGCCCTGGATCATGAAGCCCTTGATGACGCGGTGGAACACCGTGCCGGCGTAGTGGCCCTTCTCGACGTACGAGAGGAAGTTCTTGACCGACAGCGGCGCTTTCACGTCGTCGAGTTCGATGCGGATGGTGCCGTGGTTGGTGACCAGGTCGACGAGTTTGCTCATGTTATTTCTCCAGCGTGGCTTGCTTGATGATGACGGGTTGGACCGGCACGTCCTGGTGCGGGCCCTTGTTGCCGGTCTGTACGGCGCGGATCTTGTCGACGACCTCCATGCCGGAGACGACCTTGCCGAACACCGCATAGCCGTTGCCGTCGCGCGATTGCGCGGCGTTCAGGAAGTCGTTGTCCTTCAGGTTGATGAAGAACTGCGCGGTGGCGGAGTTCGGGTCCATCGTGCGGGCCATCGCGACGGTGCCACGCGTGTTGGTCAGGCCGTTGCGGGCTTCCAGCGGGATCGGCGGGCGGGTCTGCTTTTCCTTCAGGTCGGGCGTCATGCCGCCGCCCTGGATCATGAAGTTCGGGATCACGCGGTGGAAGACGGTGCCGTTGTAGTGGCCGTCCTTCACGTACTGCAGGAAATTCGCGGACGACTTCGGCGCCTTCTCGGCATCGACCTCGATCACGATGTCGCCGAGCGACGTGGCCAGCTTCACCTTCTGCTGTGCGTGGGCCGTCATGCTGCCGGCCAGGCCGCCGATGACGATCGCGCCGGTCACCAGCAGCGGCTTCCATGACTTGAGGGTTCTCACAAGATCACTCCTTCGAAGAATATTTTCCATTGTCCACCTTCCTTGCCCCAGTACTGACGCTTCAGCGGGCCGGTCAGCTGGCCGCTCAGCACCTCGCCGAAGGTCACGATCAGCACCTCGCCGGCGTCGCGCCACGACAGGATCGACATCTCCTTCAGCTCGGCAGTGCGCCCGCGCGTGGCCTGCAGTTCCTTGTCGACCATCTGCGACCACTGCGCCAGGTCGGCGGTGCCGCTCTGGAACTGCGGCGAGTAGAAGCTCAGCAGCTTGCGCGCGTCGCCCTGCGAGCGCGCGACGCGCCACTGCTCGACCATCGCATGCGCCGCGACGCGTTCCTGCGCGACCTGCGCGCGCGCCACCCATTCGAGCTTCGGTGCGATCACGACCGGCGTGCGCCGCGGCGACACCTCGCGCAGCAGGCGCAGCAGGTCGGGGTTGGYGAGCACGACGCAGCCGTCGGTGGTCTGCGGGCCGCGCGCGAAGTTGGCCGGCGGCACGCCGTGCAGCCAGATGCCGCCGCCGGTCTTGCCGCGCCGGCGGTCGTATTCGTTGGGGTAGTTCAGCGTCAGCGCGCCAGGGCCGTAGAACTCGGCGACCTGCTGGTTCGTCAGCCGGCTGGTGATGAAGTAGGCGCCGAGCGGCGTGCGCTGGTCGCCTTGCTCCTTCTTGTCGACGCCCAACCGGCCGAGCGAGACGTAGTGGTCGGCAACCAGGCGCAGGCCCTTCGCGTCGTTCGCGAACAGGTACAGGCGCGAGCGGCTCGCGTCGACGGCGATCGCATGCCGCGTGCTCGACGGGATGTCGATGAACTGGCGCGGCACGGCATCGGCCGGCGGGCGTTCGGTGAGCGCGGCCAGCCGCAGCGTGGCTTCCTGGCGCAGCTGCACGAGCTGGTCGGGCGACGAGGCGGCCAGCTCGGGGGGCGCCGCGCCCATCGCCTCGAGCGGCTGCCGGCGGGCCAGCAGCAGGTCGCCGTACACCAGTTGGGCGAGCTGGAAGTTGGGCACGTCGCGCGTCAGCGTTTCGGCCCGCGCGAGCGCGCGGCGTGCATCGCCGTCGCGGATCAGCTGGTAGATGTCGATCAGCCGGGCTTCGGGGGAAGCGGGCGCGGCGGCCACGCCGCTGCGTGCCACGGCCGGCTTCAGCGGCGCGGCCACGGCCACGCCCGCCGCCCATGGCAGCGCCAGGCAGACAGGCAGTGCCGCGCGGCGGCACCACTCACGCAGGCGTCGGATCACGAACCGGTGCTTTCCTTCTGGATCAGCCAGCGGCCGGAGACGCGCACCAGGTCGAGCCGCTTGCGACTGGACACCTTCAGCGCATCGGCGCTGTAGGCCTGGCGCACCTGCACGACGGCCTTGTCGCCTTGCACGCGGATGTCGAAATCGCTCAGGTTCACCGCGATGCTGCGCTTGCCGGTGATGCGGGCGCGGCGTTCGGCCTCCCAGGCGGCGCGCGACTTGCCACCATTGAAATCATGGGTGTAGGACGCGAAGTAGGCGTCCATGTCCTTGCTCGCCCAGGCCGCGGCCCACGCGAGCACGGCGGTCTGTACGACCTTTGTGTCTTCGGCGGCGGCCGGTGAAGAAGCCACCGCGGCGGGTGCAGGCGCGGGAACGGGCGCAGGGACAGGCGCAAGAGCAGGTGCAGGAGCAGGCACCGGAGCCGGCTTCGGCGCGGCTGCAACGACCGGCGGCGGGGCGGGAACGGGTGCGGGCGCCGGTGCAGGCTTGGCCGCAGCGATCACCACCGGTGGCTCTGAGCGCGTCATCGGCGAGAACAGGTCGCGGATCATCGCGAGCTTCGGGCTCACCTTGGCGGTGCTGCTGCCGTCGATCTGCAGCGCGCGCGAATAGGCCTGGCTCGCCAGCTTCGCGTACACGTCGCCGAGGTTCTCGTAGGCGGTCGCATAGCTCGGGTTGGTGCGGATCGCTGCCTCGAGCGAGCGCCGCGCCTGGTCGTACTGGCCCTGCTTGCTGTAGAGCACCGCGAGGTTGTTGTGCGGCTCGGGCAGCTCGGGGTGGTCTTCGGTGAGCTTCACGAACACCGCGATCGCGTCGTTCGACTTGCCTTGCTCCGACAGCACCAGGCCCTTCAGGAAGCGCATGCGGGCGTCCTTCGGCTTGGTGGAGAGGAACTGGTCGGCCTTCTGGTTCGCCTCGGCCAGCCGGCCCGCGCCGAGCAGGCTGTCGACATCGCCGTACTCGTCGGCCCGCGCGGTGCTGGCGATCGTGAACACGGTGAACGCGGCCAGGGCGACGAGCGAAGAGCGTGGAGTCATCAGGTGGCCGCGAGGTTTTGGGTGGGCGCCGTGGGGCGGAACGAGGTGCGGATACGGCCCGCTATACTGCGAAAATTGTATAGCAGCCCCATGGCTGCAAGCCCCTCGACCCGCTGGCCAGGCCCTATGAGCGGTTCCACTGCAGCACTCCGCCGATGACCCTGAGCATCTTCAACACCTTGTCGCGTCAGACCGAGGTGTTCACGCCGATCGAACCCAACCATGTGCGCATGTATGTGTGCGGMATGACGATYTACGAYCTSTGYCACRTCGGCCATGCRCGCWTSATGATGGCSTTCGACGTCGCCGCACGCTGGCTGCGCACGCTGGGCTACCAGGTTACCTACGTGCGCAACATCACCGACATCGACGACAAGATCATCAGGCGCGCGCTCGAACGCAACATCCCGATCCGCCAGCTGACCGACGAGATGACGGCCGCGATGCATGAAGACGTGGCCGCGCTCGGCATCCTGCCGCCGACCCACGAGCCGCGCGCGACGCAGTACGTGCCGCAGATGCTGCAGATGATCTCCACGCTCGAGCGCAAGGGCTATGCCTACCGCTCGCCGAACGGCGACGTGAACTACGCGGTGCGCAAGTTCGACGGCTACGGCAAGCTGTCGGGCAAGTCGCTCGACCAGCTGCGCGCCGGCGAGCGCGTGGCCGTGCTCGACGGCAAGGACGACCCGCTCGACTTCGTGCTGTGGAAGTCCGCCAAGCCCAGCGAGCCCGACGACGCCAAGTGGGCGAGCGAGTTCGGCGCCGGCCGCCCGGGCTGGCACATCGAATGCTCGGCGATGAGCTGCGCGCTGCTCGGCGAGCAGTTCGACATCCACGGCGGCGGCATGGACCTGCAGTTCCCGCACCACGAGAACGAGATCGCGCAGAGCGAGGGCGCGAGCGGCAAGCGCTTCGTCAACGTGTGGATGCACAACGGCTTCCTGAACGTCGTCAACGAGCAGGGCGAGAACGAGAAGATGTCGAAGTCGCTCGGCAACTTCTTCACGATCCGCGACGTGCTCAAGCACTACGACGGCGAGACGCTGCGCTTCTTCATGCTGCGCACGCAGTACCGCAGCCCGCTGAACTTCGGCCCCGCCAACCTCGACGACGCGCGCAACGCGCTGCGCCGGCTCTACACCGCGCTGGTCGACCTCGACGTGCCCGAACTGCCGGTCGACTGGGCGCAGCCGCAGGCCGCGCGCTTCCGCGCCGCGATGAACGAGGACTTCAACACGCCGGAAGCGGTGGCGGTGCTGTTCGAGCTCGCGACCGAGCTGAACAAGAGCCGCTCGCCGCAACAGGCGGCGCTGTTCAAGGGGCTGGCCGCGACGCTCGGGCTGCTGCAGCAGAACGCGCGCAGCTACCTGCAGGCCGGCAGCACGCTCGACGACGCCGCGATCCAGGCGCAGATCCAGGCCCGGGCCGATGCGAAGAAGGCGCGCGATTTCGCGCTCGCCGACCGCATCCGCCAGGACCTGCTCGCGCAAGGCATCGTGCTACAGGACTCCGCGCAAGGCACGACCTGGATGAAGGCCYGATCCGTGGGGCGCTCCGTCACTCCCGAGTATTGGGACGAGGCGTGCAGGCACCTCGTCAAGCGCGACCGGGTGATGCGCAAGCTGATCCCGCAGTTCGGCGAAGGCCGGCTGCAAAGCCGCGGCGATGCGTTCACCACGCTCGCGCGCTCGATCGTCGGCCAGCAGAGTTCGGTGGCGGCCGCGCAGGCCTCGTGGGAGCGCGTGGCCGCGCTGCTCGACGGCGGCTCGCAGCGCATCCAGCCGGCGGCGGTGCTGGCGATCGAATCCACGCAGATGCGCGAGGCCGGGCTGTCGGCACGCAAGGTCGACTACCTGGTCGACCTGGCGCAGCATTTCGAGGCCGGCAGCGTGCATGTGCGCCAGTGGCAGCAGATGGACGACGAGGCGATCGTCGACGAGCTGGTCGCGATCCGCGGCATCGGCCGCTGGACCGCCGAGATGTTCCTGATCTTCCACCTGATGCGCCCGAACGTGCTGCCGCTGGACGACCCCGGCCTCATCAAGGGCATCAGCCACAACTACTTCAGCGGCGAGCCGGTTTCAAGGGCCGAGGCCCGCGAAGTGGGCGACGCCTGGGCGCCTTTTCGCTCGGTGGCCACATGGTACATTTGGCGCAGTCTCGACCCGCTTGCCGTGGCATATTGACGGCCCGCAAGCCAGCCCCCATCGTTGGGCAGGGCATCCTCCTTCAAGAACAGGGATCAAGATAAATGAGCAAACGCCATTTCCTTGAATTCGAGCAACCCATTGCCGAACTCGAAACCAAGATCGAAGAGCTGCGCTACGTGCAAAGCGAATCGGCCGTCGACATCTCCGAAGAGATCGACCGCCTGGGCAAGAAGAGCCAGCAGCTCACGAAGGATGTCTACGCCAGCCTGTCGCCCTGGCAGGTCACGCAGATCGCCCGCCATCCGCAGCGTCCGTACACGCTCGACTACATCAGCGAGATCTTCACCGACTTCCAGGAACTGAAGGGCGACCGCGCCTTCGCGGACGACCAGTCGATCGTCGGCGGCCTGGCGCGCTTCAACGGCCAGGCCTGCATGGTGGTGGGCCACCAGAAGGGCCGCGACACGAAGGAACGCGCGGCGCGCAACTTCGGCATGTCGCGCCCCGAGGGCTATCGCAAGGCGCTGCGCCTGATGAAATTGGCCGAGAAGTTCGGCATCCCGGTGTTCACACTGGTCGACACGCCGGGGGCCTACCCGGGCATCGGTGCCGAGGAACGCGGGCAATCGGAGGCGATCGGCCGCAACATCTTCGAGATGGCGCAGCTC
>NZ_JBFUCB010000186.1:0-9804 GCF_056405435.1 Rhizobacter sp. P1_G5
GGCCGTAGGCCGACTCGATGGTGCCGCGCGCCAGGCCGAGTTCTTTCATCAGCGCGCGGGCCGACGGGATGCGGTCGCCGGGCTTCAACACGCCGGCGTCGATGGCGGCGCGGAAGCGGTCGTAGATCTGGCGGTAGTAGGGCTCGGCCGCCGAGGGGTCCAGGGGCGCGAGGGTGCTCGCGGGCGGGGCATTCATGCGCCCATCATGGACCGGCGACGGCAGCCTGCCACATGTCGACGCGAACTACGCGCAGGCGCAGCACTCGGCCACGGCCGAGGTGTCGCCGCTCGGGGCCATCGCGCTCTCCGATGTGCTGATCCGCGAGCTGGAGCGCGCCGACGTGCTGGTCATCGCGACGCCGATGCACAACCTGGGCGTGCCGTCGACGCTGAAGGCGTGGATCGACCACGTGGTGCGGGCGCGGCGGACCTTCAACGTGACGGCGCAGGGCAAGGTGGGTGCATTGCGCGACCGGCCGGTGTTCATCGCGATCGCATCGGGCGGGCGGTTCTCGGGCGAGCACGCGCGCCAGCCGGATTTCCTGACGCCGCACCTCAGGCTGATCCTGGGCACGATCGGGCTGCACGACGTGAGCTTCTTCTCGGTGGAAGGCACCGGTGCCGGGCCCGAGGCGGTGGAGGCGGCGCGGGTTCATGCGGAGCGGGCGCTGGCGGAGCACTTCTCCTCTCCGATTGCGAGACAATCCGGYCCCATCGAGCATCCCAGAGACCCAGGAGCACAGTGACCCTCCATCGCCTTGGCGCCGGCGTCTTCACGATCCCGGGCTTCCTGACGCCCGAAGAATGTGCGAGCTTCATCGCGCGCAGCGAGCGCATCGGCTATTCGGAAGCGGCGATCCGGACTGCCGACGGCGACCTCGTGTACAAGGATGCGCGCAACAACGATCGCATCATCTTCGATGACGGCGAGTTGGCCGACTCCCTCTTCTCGCGCGCCGGTGCATTGCTGCCGGCCGAACTCGACGGCTGGTGCCTCAGCGGCTTCAATGAGCGATTTCGCTTTTACCGGTATGACCAGAGCCAGCAGTTCACCTGGCACCTCGACGGCACGGTGAGGCTGGGGCCGGATCGCGAGAGCGTCCTGACTTTCATGATCTACCTCAACGATGACTTCGAAGGCGGGAACACCGACTTCGGCTGGGAAACCGTCAAGCCCGTGCAGGGCATGGCTCTGGGCTTCCCGCACCGGCTGCGCCACCAGGGAGCGATGGTCCGCTCCGGCATCAAATACGTTCTTCGGACTGACGTCCTGTATCAACAGACACCTTCAAGATCATGAGAATCCTTGCCCTGTCGACACTTGTCGCGGCCCCGTTGCTCGCGGCCTCCAGCGCATTCGCGGCCGACGTGGTCCTCACGATGAACTCGTACGGGCCCGTCCAGATCGGCATGCCCATCGCTCAGGCGCATCAGCTGCTGACCAAGTTGGGGCGGAAGAACCTGCCCAATCCCAAGGGCGTCGCGAAGGTCGGCTGCGGCTACTACAGCGTGTCCGAAGAACTCCGGTACATGACGGAAGACCAGAAGATCGTGCGGATCGAGACGCGCGAATCGAACGTGGTCACGCCTTCGGGCATCCGGGTGGGGTCGAGCCTCGACAAGGTTCGGCGCTCGCTGGGCTCGCGCATCGAGGAGGGTCAGCAGCACGCCTCCAACGATCCGAACAACCGCAGCATCGTGCTCGTTTCGGGCGACAAGCAGTTCGCGATCCGGGTGGACGGCAATCAGTCGGTCGCCGAGGTCTTTGCCGGGGCGGAGCACGCGATACGGGCTGCGCCCGCCTGCTCCTGAGGCCCCATGAACCGTTCCGCACAGATCGCTTCGTTCTGCGTCGTCGCAGCCGGGCTGGTGTGCGCGGGCTTCTACCTGACGGGCGCGGTCGCCGGCCGCGTGGATCCACGGGTCTTCGGCCTCACCGCCCTTGCGGCCCAGGCGCCCATCGCGCTCGTGGCCTGGGGCGTCCCATCCGCCATCTGCTGGTTCGCGATCGGCTATGCCACGCGGGGCCGGCATGTTCGCCTGGCACTTGTCGGCGCGGGCATCGAAGCTCTTGTTCTGGCGGCTGACTGCCTGCTCTCCCCCGGAGGCGGCACCTGGGCCGCAGAGCTTCGGGCCACGGCCGTGGTGCTTCTCTGGCCGGTAGCGGCCCTGACACTTGGCGCCGTGTGCGGTGCGGCGCTCGGGGCCAGACTGAGGCACATCGTGGATCGCAGATTGGGGCTGGCCGCTGCGCCATGATCCTCCTCGCCCACTTCAGCGCCGTCATCCGCGCTGCGCTCCGCCTGCTGTGTCTGTGCGCAGGTGCCTGGTTGGCAGCCCTCGTCCCGGCCGTTCACTCCGCCAATGTCAGCCGGGCGTCGAACGCCGCCATCGGGTACCTGCCCGACATGGACCCGGGTACCGGCATCTCACTCGCGGCTCTGCTGGCCGTCCTGGTTCTCGTGGTCCTGGTGGTGATCGAGCTGTGTCGCGCATGGGCCTGGGGAAGAAGGCCCCTGGCATTGCCCTCGTACTTCGTGCTGGGCGTGGCGGCAACGTGGCCCATCGGCGTTGGAATGCACGGCATCCTGTGGGCCTGCCCGCTGAGCATTGGCGCGTTCTACGGCCTCCGCAGCTGGTGGATGGTCCGCCAGCCTACTCGTCAGCTTCCGCGTCACGAATGATCTCTCGCGTGGCCTCGAGCATGTCATCGAGAGGCTCCGGGTCGTCACCTTCGTACGTGACGATGGCCCCGAAGTCTTTCGTCAGCGCACAACTGACGATCATCACGCAGGCCAGGTCTTTTATGTCACCGCGCCAGCACATGCTGATGCAGTGATCACGACCTTCGGCCAGCGCGCGGAACAGCTTGTCGCCGCCGACGACATCGTCGGTGGGCTCGTAGAAGATCTCGAACCCCGGGCCTTCTTCGCCGTTGAGCACGAAGGGCAGAAAGCCTGAATCCGAGAACGGCGAGAATTCGGGATGCAGCTTCAGGTCGAAGCCCAGGGCATCGATCGACGACTGCAGCGCGGCGCGATCCGGCACACGGGCCTTGTCGATGAATGCGTATTGCGTGTTGGACATATCGTGTTCTCTTCTACAACGCGTCAGAGCATATCAATGCGCCGCTGCGTGCGCAGGAAACCCAAGTCTTGAGGTCAGTACCATCGCCGGCACGCATTTCCATCGCCTTGCATCCGTCATGCATCCCTGCCCTTCTCGAGTTCTCGGCATCGGCTCTGTCTCGCCGATCGTTCTGTTGCTCGCCGCACCGGCCATGGCGCAATCGCAGTCGCCCTTGCAGCCGGGCGGCTGGGCGTTCCACACGAAGATCGTCAACATCCTGCCCGATGGCAAGACAGAGAAAGAGGTGTCCGACTCCCGCTCGGAGCGATGCCTGACTGCCGAGTTCGTTGCCAGCGATCCCTACCTGCTCGCGGAGCGTGACAACAAGACGGTCGACGACCTGAGCTGCGTGGCGAGCAACTACAACCGATCCGGCAATTCAGCCAATTGGAGCTTCACCTGCACGTCGTCGAAGGGTTTCACGATACGAAGCGCAGTGCGCAATTCACTGACCGCGACAAGCATCCACAACGAACTCGAGTCGCGCGTGCGCCGCAAGGATGGCGTGGAGTTCACCCAGGTGAGCAGCACGGATGCCTTCTACAGGGGGGCGTGCGGGCCTGACATGGGGCAGTTCTGACGCGACGCATCCGTCGAACCCTTACACACCCCCCGTATCGCAGGGGGGATTCCTGGGAATGCGTGGAAGGCTGCGCTCCTCAAGAGAGGCGGGCAACGCGCCGTCGCGCCCGGAACCAGGCCGTTGCAGTGGGCAGGAACAGCAGCGCAATCGCCACGAGGTAGAGCGCAGCGTCCACCCAAGGCCAGATCTGATCCAAGAGCGGTCCGGTGCCGTTCTGCTTGCCGATGTCCATCACCGAGAGCATCCCGAGCAGAACAACCAGGTACCTGACCCAACCGACACCACGAAGCAATCCATGGACGACGGCCAACTGAAGGCCCATGAGCAAGACAAACGGTACGAAAACGACCAGAAGGGCAGCCGGCAGATGGCCTCCGGCCATGCCCTGTGCAATGCTCAGGACCTCAAAGGCACGTGGACGCCGTCGCCACCACGGAGGTGACGATCAGGAGGGCCGCGATCAAGACCGGTGCGGGTGCCCGCGCCCGCGTCATCGTGTCATTCATTTCAATCCCACCACGCCAGCAACACGGCCGACGAAGGCTTCCGAGCCAGTGCGGCTGGTACCTGGGAGGCTTCCGCACTGACCACCTCATCGGGCTGGAGTGCCGACAACTCCGCTTCGAGTTCGTCGGGACGGATGGTGCCGACGACGTACACCGTGTCGGAGAAAGGCCAGCAATCGTCGCCGGGGTCCAGTTCCGCGATCTGCGCGTAGATCGCCTCCACGTCATGCCGGCGGGCGATGCGCGCGAGTTGCGGCTCGGGTTGAGTGGACAGTTGCTGGATCAGCCGGTTGCGCTTGGTGRTGTCCATGCGAGCCTTGGAGGGTGATGCGGTGGCGTTCATGCGAGCACGCAATCTATAGGCAAATCGTCCGCGGCCACGGGATGCCGGCGTCGACTCAAGGCACAAGCCCCGGCAACGGCACCTTCAAGCTCGACCGTACCGTATACCAATAGCCCCCGCCGGTGCCGACGGGCGCGCGGTCGTAGCCCGAGTAGATCGCCGCCGTCATCGACTCCCCCTCGAACGCAAGCTCTTCGACGTGTTCCTGCTCGTCCGGAAAGTCGGAGGGTGGAACGACGGTCGCGCTCCAGGCCCGCTGCAATTGCCAATCCGGCAGGCGGCGTTCGACGAGCAGCCTGCGCAGCCGATTTCCCCCGCGGCGGTCGTCATAGACGAGCAGCCAGGCGTCAGCCCGCTGAACGATGCCGAYGAGGCTACGCAACTGCAGCGTGACGGGACCTTCGGGCGCTTGCCCGCACGAGGCCTCCTCGCCTCGAGCGTCGATGCGGCATCCGTGCTCGCGCAGCACCTTCACGCGCACGGGCTCGCGTTCGTAGGGCCCGGTCGACTTGAGGTAGATGCCCCGGGCGGCGGCGGCGTACGTGGATTGCACATAGGTGTCGGGCAGCGAGAGTGCGTTGAGCGCACGCTGCTGACCACGCGACGAAACCTGCGGTCGGTTCAGCGCCCGCCTCAGGAAATCCTCGAAGTCCCCGAGGCAGAAACCTTCGCCGGCCGTCATGTCCGTCGTGCTGGCAACCAGCGTTCCCTCGGGAAACGTCTTCGCTGTCAAGTCGTACCGAAGGCGTTGGAACCTCGAGTCGGGATCGTCGCTGCGCACCCAGTCCGCGGTGTAGGTGATGTCGACCACGATGCCTTTGCCCGCAGCGGGCGGTTCGCCGGCGAGGATCTCGACGCCTTGCGCCAGGTACTCCGGCCGCGGAACGACCTCCCAGTGCCGTGTGGCGAGCTCGGCGCCATGCAGGCGGATGTAGACGGGTTCGTCGCCCCGGGCCGGATGCTCGATCTGCCGCATCGTGCCGGCACAGCCTTGCGCGAGGGACTGGTTGATCTGCTGGCTTGCGGCCTTGCGCACCGCGAACATCTGCTTCTGCTGGTCGACGCGCTGGTAGACGTTGACGCCCAGCCATGTTGCCGTGACGACGACCACGACCAGCATCACCTTGGTGCCGAACAAAGCCCGGATGACGAAGGCGACGAGTGCGGCGACACCGAGGATCGCCCACAGCGCGAGTTGGACAAAGCCGTCGCCGATGCCCCCGTACGAGCCCTGGCCTTGCGCCAGTACCGAGCTGGTCCAGGACAGGAGGGACAGGCCGGCGATGGCCGGGGTTCGGTCGGTCATTCGAAATGATCTGAAGAAGATGATGCTGGCAATGGCAGGCGAGAGTAGACACGGAATCTGCTGCCAATGGCCGGCATCCCCCATGTTGGGGAAGCACGTTTGCCGAGCCGGACGCGAGGCATTGATGCGCTAGGCTCGTCACCATGAATGCAGCTGCAATGCCACATCGACACCCATGCGCCGATCGACACTGATAGCTCCCGTTGTTGCGTTCGGCGCCTTGGCCGGTTTGATGCTGGGACCCTTGTCAAGGATCGACCACCGCGGGTACCGTCTGATGGAAGGCCGGATCGGCATCGCCAACCTTTCGCAGGCCGTCGAGCTCTACCGGCAGGACAACGGCGACATCCCCACCGAGGCGCAGGGGCTCGCGGTGCTGGTCAGCAGCTCGCGGCCCCTCCTCGACAGATTGCCGAACGACCCCTGGGGGGCGCCGTACCTCTATCGACGAACGGCCTCGAAGCCCGGCTTCGAGATCCACTCCGCCGGACGCAACGGGCGCGACGAAGGTGGTGCTGGCGATGACCTCACCACGGCCTCCAAGGCTTACCGCTGCGAGGACTACCAAGTCAATTGCGGACTGACTTCGGAGCAGTTCTGGTTTTTCGCCTTCACCGCCGCATTCCTCGCCAGCGTGGGCATGCTGGTGCTCAACGGAATCAGGTTCGTGGTTGATCGTTTCCGCACCAAAACTGACTGATTCCGCCCACATCCCACCCTGGTTCGGCTCCTACACTGTTCCCACAAGGAGACGACATGTTCAACCACATCATGGTCGGCAGCAACGACCTCCAGCGCTCGAAGCAGTTCTACGACGCCGTGCTGAGCGTCCTGGGCGCCGGTGAGCCGGCGCCCAACACAGCGGGCTCGGGACACGCCCGGCTCTTCTACCGCCACAACGGCAGCACGTTCGCAATCAGCCAGCCGATCAACGACGAGCCGGCCACGTTTGCGAACGGCGGCACCATCGCGTTCCGGTGCGAATCGCCCGAGCAGGTGCGAACCTTCCACGATGTGGCCGTGGCTCACGGTGGCAGCTCCATCGAGGAGCCACCCGGCTTGCGCGAGGGCACGCTCGGTGCCTACCACCTGGCCTACGTGCGCGACCCCGACGGCAACAAGCTCTGCGCCATCTTCCGGGTGAAGCCATAGCTCCGACACGAAGCCTCCACACCCGCCCCGGCGTCGGACTGACCGCGAATGTGGTGCAGCGCAGCGCGCTGCGATTCAGCAAGGTCGTCGTCGACAGCCCTGCGCTGATCCTCGTGCGGCACGGCACGAAATCGCTTCGATCCGGCGGGCAGCGCTGGACGCTGGAAGACGGCGACGCCATTGCCATCGCCGGCGGGCAATCGTTCGACGTGTCGAACCGGCTCTCGGCAGCCGGGCTCTATGAAGCCCGCTGGCTGGTGTGGGACCGGGCCGTCATCGAGCAGTTCGCACCAACATCGCCGGCAGAGCAGCCGCTGACAGGTGCCAAGGTGCTCAAGCAGGTCAGCGCCGAGTTGGCTGCGGCATTGGAGCGGGCGGTCGCGGCCGTGGCCGACCCCTCAGGTGTTCCCGACGAGGTGGCGCGGCACCGGCTCGCAGAGCTGCTGGTGTGGCTCTCGCTCGCCGGCGTTCGATTCGCGGCGCAGCGCGCGGCGACGATCGCGTCGGAGCTGCGAACGCTCTTCGGCGCCTCCACGGCACAGGCGTGGACCGTGCCGCAAGTGGCCGACCGGTTGTCGATGAGCGAAGCCACGTTGCGCAGGCGCCTGAGCGCCGAAGGCACCCGCTTTGGCGACCTGCTCGCCGACGTGCGGATGTCGCGTGCGATGACCTTGCTGCAGTCCACCGACCAGCCTGTCGCGCACATCGCGCTGACAGTGGGCTACGAATCGGCCTCGCGTTTCGCCATCCGGTTCCGAGAGCGTTTCGGGTTTGCACCGACGGCGATCCGGGGGCATCGCCGCGCAGGTGCGTGAGAAGATCGCGGCACAACGAGGAGGGGTTTTCATGAGCGGAATGTGGCTTCGCGCGGCCATGGTGTGCTGCGCATGGGTGCTGGCGTCTTGCGGCGGGGGTGGGGGCGACGGCGGCGTCACTTCCCAGGTGAATGTCACCAGCGATCGCTCGAGCATCGAGTTCGCCGGCTTCACCGGTACAGCGGCCGCGCAGCAAAACGTGAACTTCACGTTGCTCAACGGCTCGGGCACCTACTACGCCGAGGTCGTTCCCGATCGGCCGGGGGAGTTTGCCTCGACGTTCACGCTCACCGGCAACACGACCGCGCGCGTCACGCTGACCCGGTTCAGCTCCGCGGCAGCGGGCCAGGGCAGCGGCAACTTCGTCTTCCGGCTGTGCACGGACGCGGCCTGCAAGAACGTCGCCTGGTCGCAGACCATGCCCTACAGCTACGCGATATTCGACATCGACGGCAAGGCGCTGGCCCTCGGCGGCGTCGAAGGCGATGCCGCCGCAGCGAAGCCCTTGGCCATCACGCCGGCCGACACCGGCAACCGCCTCGTCGTCTCGAGCAGCACGATCAAGGGCTCGGGATGGCTCTCGGCCACCCGCGTCTCGGCAAGCGGCATCAGCGTGGCGGCCACGGCCGCGTCTCTCGCGCCGGGCAGCTACCAGGGCACGGTGCAGGTGCGATTCGCCGACCTGGGGAATTCTTCGCCGATCCTGGACATTCCGGTGGCCTTCACGGTCGGCTCGGGCTTCAAGGCCCCGGCAGCCGGCCAACTCGTCATGACCGCCGACACGGCCACGCTCACCGGCACCGCCGACGTGGCCTTCAACACCAGCCAGAGCCACGCCTGGACGGCCAGCAGCGACCAGCCCTGGCTGGTGCTCGACACCCCCGCCGGCGGCGGCGCCGGCACGCTGCAGTACCACGCTGACCTGGCGCGCGTGGGCGAGGTCGCCAACTGGGGCTCGACCACCGCCAACGTGACGATCCACGCCGCGGGCCTGACCGATGCCGTGCTCCCGGTCACGCTGAACAAGCAATTGCCCGAGATCTACACGACCTCGCCCGCCACGATCGTGGCAGGGCAGCCGGCCACCGTGCGCGTGACCGGACGCGGCCTGTCGCAGTTGTCCGGCGTCGGCCGCATCCAGGTGGCAGGCGCTGCCGGCGTCACCGGCACCGTCACCAGCGATCGCGAAGCCGTGCTCGAGGTCCCGGCGCTGGCGGCGGGCCGTGCGAAGGTGTCGGTGACGAACGCTGCGGGCTTCGCAGCCTGGAGCGGCGCCATCGGTGTCGCGACGCGGGGTGTGCTGCCGGCGAGCACGGCGGCCAACGCCGGCGAGAAACGCTCGGCGCTGTTCGACCCCACGCGCAATGCGCTGTACGCCATCAACCTCGATCAGAACACCTTGGTGCGTTTCCGCTATGCGGGCGGCCAGTGGCAGGTCGACGGGCTGCCGGTGGCGGCCATCGGCGACTTGGCGATGTCACCGGACCGGCAGACGCTGTACGTGGGTTCGGGCACGCGCAACCTGCTCGCCGTCGATGCGGACACGCTGCAGGTGAAGAACACCTACCCGCTGCCGGCGCAGATGGATGGGTCGGTGTCGCCTTCGAAGTACTTCACGCGCGGCATGGYGACCACCAGCGACATGCGCCTGTGGTTCGGCGGCAGCCAGTGGTCGAACATGGGCTACTTCGACATGCTCAGCGGCAGCTACGGGGTGCAGCCGATCCCCGGCTCGAACTTCAGCCTCTACTCGCCGGAGTTCTACGCGCCGGGCGATGGCTCGAAGCTGTTCGTGCTGAACCCGCCGATGCTGTCGCCGCGGTTGCCCAGCTACCTGTACACGACCGCGACCGCGAGCCTGAGCTCCCCGTCGACGCTGCCCAACCCGTACCGCAGCGTCGCCTACGACGCGACCGGCAGCCGGGCCCTCGTCGACGACGAGACGCTCTACGACGGCGTCAACTTCAGCC
>NZ_JBFUCB010000187.1:0-9718 GCF_056405435.1 Rhizobacter sp. P1_G5
GCGCTGGCCGCGGCGCCTCGCGTGGGCCGCGCTCGCGCTGCTGCTGGCGCTGGGCRCGGCCGAGCTCGCGCTGCGCGTCGGCCTCGGCGGCGCCACGCTCACGCCGCAGGTGTTCGAGCCGAACGACGGCGTCGCGCGCTACCGGCTCGCGCGCGGCCTGCACACCCTCGCGTACCAGTTCGGCCGCACGGTCACGGTCTCGACCGATGCGGCCGGAAATCGCTTCACGCCGGGTTCCACGCCAGCCGTCGCGCCAGCCGCCGCTGCCCCGTTGCGCGTCCACCTGGTCGGCGATTCGCAGGTCTTCGGCTGGGGCCTGTCCGACGATGAAACGCTGGCGGCGCGCCTGCAGCAGCGGCTCGGCGCCGGCGTGCAGGTCGTCAACCACGGCGTGCCGGGCTTCGGCCCCACCGACTACCTGGCCACGCTCGCCGGCCTGCCGGCCACCGAGCCGGTGGTGGTGGTGCACACCGAAGAGAACGACACCTGGGACGCCTACCGGATCTTCCGCAATGCGCACGCCACCTGCGGCTACGTGACCACCTTCAGCGCCGAGGCCACGGCCCTGCGCTGCGCCTGGATGAACCTGCGGCTGGTGCAGTTCGGGGCCGAGCTGTGGGACCGCTCGCAGCGCAGCGAGCACCCGACGCCGCTCGGCTTCAGCGCGCAGTCGACGGTGGCGGCCACGGTGCTGAACCAGCGCATCGCAAGCGGCTACGCCGACCAGCGCCGCCAGCGCGACGCCGACCTGGTCTTCGCGGTCGTGCCCTGGAAGGGCCGCTTCGACCTGGAATGGCGCGCGCATTCGCTGCCGTCGCCGCGGCCCGACGTGGCCACGCTCGACAGCCCCTTCCCCGACGCGACCCAGGCCACGCACCTGCTGGCCGCCGGCGACGGCACCGCGCCGCTGTACCTGGACGGCGATTCCCACCTGTCCCCCGCCGGCGCCGAGCGGCTCGCGCTGCTGCTGACGCCGCTGGTCGAGGCGCGGCTCGCGGCCCACACGCCGATCAATCCCCCGGCCCACGCAACCGCCGCCCCGTCCGCCGCACCATCGGCCGCCCCATCGGCGCGGCCCCCCCAACCCTGAAGGAGCCCCCGAATGAACCAGCGCGCCTCGCAAGCGGAACTGCTCGGTGCCAGCCAGGCCCGGGTCGCCCAGGTGATCGACCCGGTCGACTGGGAGCACTTCTGCGCCGAGTACTGGGACCGCAAGCCGCTCTACCTGGCCGACGGCAGCGACCGCTTCGCATCGCTCGCCGATGCCGCGACGCTGCGCCGGCTGGTCGAGAGCGGCACACCGTGGCAGTACCGCCGGCTGCCGGAGATGTACATCGACAGCGGCTTCGTGCCGCACGAAGACCTGGTGCACGAGTACATCGACATGGACGGCCGCGTCGCCCGCGCGCCGCGCCTGGACCGCGTGCGCCAGCTGCTGCTGAACGGCGCCACCGCCAACTGCTTCGGCCAGGAAGCGCACTTCCCCGAACTGATGGCGCTGAAGCTCGCGTTCGCGCAGGCCTTCTCGGCCGAGGTCGAGACCAGCCTGTTCTATTCGCAGAAGGACCACCCCGGCCTCGCGCCGCACTACGACTGCGGCGAGATCTTCGTGCTGCAGATCTCGGGCCGCAAGCGCTGGTTCGTCTCCGACCAGCGGCACGTCAACCCGATCGTCGGCTACGGCGGTCCGGTGGCCTATGACGACAAGGCGCCGCACGCGACGATCGAGCTCGAGCCCGGCGACCTGCTGTACCTGCCGCGCGGCACCTTCCACCATGCCTGCGCGCTGACCGAGGAATCGCTGCACACCAGCGTCGCCATCAAGATGCCGAGCTACCTCGACCTGCTGCAGGCGCTCGCCGGCAACGCGGCCGACCTCGACGCGATGCGCGACTACCTGCCGCTCGGCGGCCCGGCCGCCTGGGCGGATGCGCGCGTCGAGCTGGTCGAGCGGCTGCGGGGCGCCACCGCCTTGCCGGCCTACGGCGCGGCGGTGCAGCGCCTGCTCGGCCGCCGCATCCCGGCGCGTTGAGCGGGGACTGCACGATGCTCGACGAACTGAGACAGATCATCGCGGCGCGCAGCCTCGCGCCGGTGCCGCTGGCCGCGTTGCGCGAACGCTTTGCCGACGGCTGGCAGCCGGGCCGGCCGGCCGAGGCCGTCGACTTCGCCGAACACCTGTGCCGCCTGGTGCGCGGCACGCTGCGCCACGACGACCTGCCCCAGGTGGCACGCGCCGCCGGCCCCTGCGAGGTGGCGAACCAGGGCGCGAACGCGCTGATCGAGTTCATCGCGCAGCTGCCGACTGCGCTGCGCGACGAGATCGATGCACTGCCGCAGTTCCGCACCGAGGTGCTGCGCCCGTGGGACGAGCCGGTCACCGACGCCTACGTCGGCCTGTGCAACCTCGTCCACGACGTCTGGGCGCACCTGCTCGGCCCGGAGCAGCCGGCCGATGCCGGCATCGCGCGGCAGCTGCTGCGCCTCGCACCGCGCCACGCGCTGGACTACGGCGCCGGCGCCGGCCACGTCGCGCTGCTGCTCGCGCTGAACGGCATCGCGACCGACGTGGTCGAGATCGATCCGGTGAAGCGCCTGTTCCTGCAGCGGCGCGCCGCGCGGGCCGGCGTGGCCCGGCTGGTCGGCCCGGGGATGTCGCGCCTGTCGTATGACATGGTGCTCGCGCTGAACGTGCTCGATCACCTGCGGGCACCGCCCGAGTGCCTGCAGCAGCTGGCCGAGCTGCTGCCGCCGGGTGGCTCGCTGGCGGTGGCCGCCGAGTTCCCGCAGGACGGCTGGCACCAGGGCGACCCGGCGGCCGCCGACGCCTGCGGGCAGTTGCTGGCCGACCGCTTCGAGCCGCACCGCGCTGGTGTTGGCAATGACGATGACGATGCCGTCGACCCGCCGGTCGACTGGTTCGACGTCTTCATCAAGCGCGACGCACAGCACCCCGGCAACGCCGGCTCGCTGCGCTGCCCGCGCCTGCACCCGCGGGCGCGTTGGCAGGCACCGCCCGACGGCAGCGACCCGACCACCCCCGGCGTGCTGGGCGCGACCGCGTTCTACGCGCTGCCGTGCGCGCTCGACGCCGACACGGCCCGGCTGTGCGACGCCTTCGACGGCCGCCGCCCGCTGGCCGAGCTGGCCGAGGTGCTGGAACTCGAGATCGACACGCTGGAAGCCTTCTGCAGCTTCCTGCATTCGCGGCGGCTGCTGACGTGGCACGGCCACCCGGCGGCCGACCGGCCCCTGCCTCCGTTCCTGTCCCCGCTCTTGTCCCATCACGACGATCACAAGGAGACCCCGCCATGTGGAGCACTCACCTGAGGAATGCGGTCACGCGCGCGCTGCTGCCGCTCTCGTGGCGCATCGATTCGCAGCACGCTGCCCGCACGCTGAAGCGATTCTCCGAGGTCGAATTCGACAGCGCCTGGCAGTACCTGAACGCACTCGGCCACACCCGCGTGCCCAGGATGCAGCTGATGCTGTTCGAGAACCTGCTCGAGGAGATGGAGCATTCCGACGGCTTCCTGGAGGTTGCGCACAAGCTGGCGCGCGATCGCTTCCAGGGCGGCTCCGGTTCGCGCAGCGTGCTGGTGAAATCGGCGAACGACATCCACTACTTCCTCGCGTTCGCGCACGAGAGCGAGAAGGCGATCTGCGCGCAGTTCAACGGCTATGCGCGCGCCTGCAGCCACCTGCCGGCCGCCGCCGAGGTGTTCCGCGGCATCGCGATCGACGAAGAGAAGCACGAGCGCGAGGCGCGCGCGTCGCTGCTCGCCGTGGTCGGCTCCGAGGCAATCGTGCGCCGGCTGGTCTGGAAGGTGAAATTCAAGAAGGCCTACGCCTCGTGGCTGCGCGGCAGCCAGCACATCGGCGATGCGATATTCACGCTGTGGCTCGGCGCGGTGTACCTGCTGTTCGGCCCGCTGCTGCGCTCGTACTGCGCGGCCCGGCTGACGAAGAGCACGCAGGTGCAGGTGGCCGAGCCCGCCCAGAACCCCTTGCGACCCACCCTGGAGAGTTGAGATGGCCTTGGCAGAAGTATCGGCATTGATGCAGGACCACGACGCCGACCTGGTCGGCGCGGCGGCGCGGCTGCGCGCGATCGCGCCGTCGGCGCTCGGCGTCGACGACCTCGCGTCGTACAGCTGGCTGGTGAACCACGTGATCGGCGAGAAGGGCGGCGACTGGCCCGGCGCGCGCGCGCTGCTCGATGCGCTGCCGGCGCTGCCCGGCCCACCGCCGGTGCTGCTGCGCAACCGTGCGGTCGCGTATGCGATGAGCGGTGCGGCGCTGCAGGCCTGGCAGGCCGAGAGCGAACTCGCGCAGGCGCTCGCCTGCGGCCCGGCGCTCGCAGCCGCCGCGGTGCGCCTGGGCACCCTGCAGCACCTGGCCGGCACCGCCGACCCGCTGCTGGTGGTGGCGAGCCTGCTGCCTTGCGTGCAGGCGCTCGAAACCGCCCCGGCGGGCGGGCCGGTGCTGCCGATGGCGGCGCGCGCGATCAACAACACCGTCTCGGCCTGGCTGGAACGGACGCAGTCGCCCGCGTCGCCGGCGCGGGTCGATCCGCTGGTCGGGACCGCGATGGGCCGGGCCGCCCGCTGCTGCAAGGCGATCTGGCTGCACGCCGGCACCTGGATGCAGGTGGAACGCGCCGACTACCTGGTCGCGCTGGTGGCCAACGCGGTCGGCGACTGGGCGGCGGCGGCGCAGGCCGCGCGCGACGGCATCACGACGATCGAGGCGAACGGCAGCGAGGAGGTCGACCGCGCCTTCCTGCTGGTCGAGCTGGCACGCGCCCGCTACGGGCTGGGCGAGCCGGCGGCGGCGGTGAAGGCCCGCGACGCCGCGTTCGCGCTGGCCGAGCGCTTCGACGAACCCGGGCTGCGCGAGTGGTTCGACCGCAAGGCGGGAATGCTGCCGGAGCGGTCACCCGCGCGCGCCGCGTAGGCCCGCGGGGCGTTCTTCTTCTGCCGGCGGCGCGCCCTGGCGCGGCAACCCGGCCCACCTGACTTGGGAGGTGGTCACGGCCATCCCCCGAGCGGAGCGCTGCCCACCTCGCAGTGGCAGCGGATTTTTGTCAAACCCTGAAAAGGAATCGAGATGGCAGAAAACATCGAAGTCAACGCCCCGGCCAAGAAGGCCTCCCGCAAGCTGAAGACGCTGGTGTACGCCGGCCTCGCGACCGGCTTCGCCGGCGTCTGCAGCACCAGCGCCGCACTGCATGGCAATGCCTCGTCGCATGGCCAGGCGATGGTCGACTGGAACGCCGACACCTTCACCGTGCAGGTGAAGCCCGGCGAGAAGGCGGCCGCACCGGTCGCCACCGAGAAGGCGACCCGCTAAGCGCGGAGCGTCGCGCCGCGGCCTCCTGGTGGGGCGGTCGCGGCGCCTGCTCGTCACCGATGCTCCCCTCAGCGATGTCCTGTCCGATGCCGTTTCCGATGCCGTTGCAGATTTCTTCCGAGCTGTCGCCCCAGTCCACCGCGCTGTCGGGTTGCGTGCTGGCCCTGCCGTCCGCGGCCGCCCACGCCCGGCTGCGGGCCGCGCTCGCGCAGCACCCGCGCGACCACCAGCTGTGGTGCGCGCTCGGCATGCGCCATGCCGCCGACGGCCACGCCCGCGACGCGATCGGTGCGCTGCAGCAGGCGCTCGCGCTCGCGCCGGGCCACGTCAAGTCGCAGGCCTGCCTGGGGGTGCTGCTGCACGGCCATGGCGATCCGCTCCAGGCGGCCGAGGCCTACGACCCCGCCGGCATGGTGGCGCGCAGTGGCCCGCTCAGCGCCGACCCGGCCGCGATGCGCGCCTTCCACGCCGAGCTGACGGCGCACCTGTACGCGCACCCCAGCCTCACCTGGGACCGCGCCGACAAGGCGACGCGCCACGGCTGGCAGACCGGCGAGCTGCTGCACGACGACGCGCCGGTGGTGCGGCGCCTGCAGCGGCTGCTGACCGACAGCCTGCTGGCGTTCCTGCAGGACGACGACGCGGACGACGGTGCCGCCCCGCTGCACGACGCGCAGGCACTGGCCAACGCCGGGCTGCGCGTGACGGCCTGGGGCGTGATGCTGCAGTCCGAGGGCTACCAGGAGCTGCACATCCACGAGGCCGGCCTGGTGAGCGGCGTGTACTACGTCGACGTGCCGGCGATGACCGGCCCGCCGCACGCCGGCTGCCTGCGCTTCCCGACGCACGTCGACTGGCTGCTGCCGGCCGCGCCGCGCCCGGCGGCGCCGGATTTCATCGTGCAGCCGGCCGCCGGCACGCTGGTGATGTTCCCGTCCTTCCTGTGGCACGGCACCGTGCCCTTCGTGGCCGGGCATGACCGCGTGTGCATCGCGTTCGACCTGACCCCGACCCCGCCGGCTTCTTCTGCTTGAGGGACCCCCATGCCGCTGAATGCGCACTTCCTGGACATCGCCCACCACGCCTTCGACCCCGGCATGGGCACCGAGCACGCGGCGTTGCTGCTGTACTCGATGGTCCGCATGCAGCGGCCGAGCTCGGTGCTGTGCGTCGGGCTCGGCTACTCGACGCTGTTCGTGTTGCAGGCGCTGGCCGACAACCGCACCGAGGCGCAGCACGATGCGCGCATCGCCGGCGGCACGCTCACCGACCCGGCGCGCCACGAGGTGCTGCACCCGGGCTACGACCATGCCGGCCATGCGGCGCACCTGCACGGCATCGATGACTTCTCGGAAGACGAGCCGCGCCTGCAGCGCTTCCTGCAGATCCTCGAGCGGCTGAACCTGTCGCCGCTGTTCACGCTGCACCGCTGCCGCTTCCAGGACGTGCAGTTGCCGGCCGAAGCCGGCCCGTTCGGCTTCATGTGGCTGGACTGCGGCCACCAGCTCGACTACCCCGACCTGCTGAACCGCTTCTGGCCGCTGCTCGACGCGGACGGCGGCCTGGCGGCGATCCACTACACGCATGTCGATGTCGACGTGCCCGATGGGGGCGCAACCGCCAAGGTCGTGATCCCCGGGCCGTGTGCGAACGCGCTGCGCCGCCAGCAGTTGCAGGCCGGCATGGGCGCGGGCTTCGAGTTGCTGTCGCTGGTCGAGCCGCACAAGCACCGCCAGGGCAGCGTGACGCTGCTGCGCCGGCTCGACGAGGTCGACGCCTGCCGCCCTGCCGGCCTGCAGCAGGAGCAGATGGCGATGTACGGCAGCAGCCCGCACGACCTGATCGACCTGAACCGGCGTTGAGCATGGCGAGCGTGCGAGGGGCATCGTGGATCGCCGTCGTGTCGTGGTGGGTGTTGGGGTTCGGGTGGTCGAGTGCCATCGCGCAGACCGCGGCGCCCCCGGCACCGCCGGCACGCCAGCAGGCCGGCACATCCGATTGCGCGATCGTGCTCGATGGCCGCGCCGACGAGCCCTGCTGGGCCGCTGCGCCGGTCTACGGCGACTTCAGCGAGTACAGCCCGCAATCCGGGCGCGCGCCGCAGGTGCAGACGCAGTACCGGTTGATGCACGACGCCGACGCGCTGTACGTCTTCGTCGAGAGCCGCGACCCGGATCCCGAGGCGCTGCGCTACGCCTGGTCGCGGCGCGATCGCGTCGGCAAGGACCAGGACCAGGTCACGCTCTACATCGACCCGATCGGCAAGCGCTCGTTCGCGCAGCTGTTCCGCGCCAACCCGGTCGGCTCGGTCTCCGACGGCACCTACAACGAGGCGAGCGGAGAGGAGAGCCTGGACCAGGATTTCGACTTCAGCGTCGCGACCGCGCGGGCCGAGGGCGGCTGGACGGCGGAGTTCCGCATTCCGTTCAGCAGCCTGCGCTACGGCGAGCGTGGGCAGGTCGACACCTGGACACTGCTGGTCACCCGCAACCGCCCGCGCGAGCAGCGCTACCTGTACACCTCGGTGGCGCTGTCGCGCTACTCCGACTGCTTCCTGTGCCGCAACCCCGCGCTGGGCGGCCTGACGCTGCCGGACGCGCAGGCCTACGTCAACCTGACGCCCTACGTGCTGGCGGAACGGCACGACCGGCGCAGCACCGGTGCCAGTGACGAACGCGGCAACACCACGCGCGCCGGCGTCGACATCAAGGCGCGCCTGGGGCCATCGTGGTTCGTCGACGCCACCGTGAACCCGGATTTCTCGCAGGTCGAGATCGACGCGCCGCAGCTGTCGGCGAATGCGCGCTTCGGCATCTTCTATCCCGAGAAGCGGGCCTTCTTCCTGGAGGGGGCCGACCTGCTGGACACGCCGATCCCGCTGGTCTACACGCGCAGCATCGCCGACCCGAAGTGGGGCGCGCGCCTGACGCGGCGCAGCGAGGGCAGCGACTGGCTCGCGATCGCCACGCGCGACAGCGGCGACGGCGCGGTGCTGTACCCCGGCACCTGGTCCACCGTGCCGCTGGTGCGCGACGTGACGGCCCAGGCGCTGATGGCGCGCGGCCGGGTGCGCCTCGGCGAGCAGGCCACCTGGGGCGCGACGCTGAGCCTGCGCGACGCGGCCGACGACGACCGCAATGCGGTGGTCGGCAGCGACCTCTCGTGGCAGGTCGACGCGCGCCACAAGCTGCGCCTGCAGATGGCGGCCAGCGACACGCGCGGCGATGCGCGCGCGCGGCTGGAGGGCCTTGGGGATGGCGACCTCGGCGCCGGCCACGCGCTGTTCGCCGACCATTCGTTCTACGGCGAGCACACCGACACGCTGCTGACGCTGGAGCGCATCAGCCGCAACTTCCGCAGCGAGAACGGCTTCATCGCGCAGGCCGGACACCAGCGCGGCGAGCTGTCGGTGACCGAGCGGCTCGGGCCGCTGGGCTGGTTCACCGACATGAACCCCTATGTCAGCGTCGCGCAGGTGCGGGCGCTGGAGGGCGGTGTCGTCGCGCAGACGCTGCACCCGGCGATGCTGCTGCTCGGCCCGTATGCGACCGGGCTGGTGGTGGAGCTGCATGCCGACCGCGCGCGCGCCGACCAGGGGCTCGCGCTGCACCGGCTGCCGCAGGTGCTGCTGAGCCTGAAGACGAGTCCGAACGCGACGCTGACGCAGCTGCAGCTGGACGCCGAGCTGGGCAGGCGGCTCGATTTCGCGACCGACCAGGTCGGCCCGGGGCAGCGGCTGCTGGCCGATCTGCAACTGCGGCTCGACCGGCGCACCGAGCTCTCGCTGCACTACAACCGCGAGCAGATCGACTGCAGCGACTGCAACGGCGGCGGCCGGTTGCTGACCGACACGACGCAGCAGCTGGTGCTGGGCCACAGCCTGTCGGCGACCAGCTGGCTGCGGCTGATCGTGCAGCGGCTGCGCACCGAGCGCGGCGAGTCGCCGGGCGGCAGCGCCTCCGACAGCCGGCGTTCGGTGCTGTCGCTGGTGCTCGCGACGCGGCCGTGGCGCAAGCTGGATGCGAGCGTCGGCATCAGCGCCGATCGGGGGCATGCCAACGACGGCACCGGCCGCAGCGACGATCGCACGGTCGAGAGCTTCGTGAAGCTCAGTTGGCCGTTCGGGTTCTAGCAAGTACCGAGTAGCGACGGACTTCGGCCGTCGAGCAGCCGTCTGGCCCGATTTCTCCCGCGCCCGGCTCGACGGCATGATCGATGCGCGGCACCCGCTGGTCCAACTCGCGGCGCGACTGCCGTGGGATCGCATCGAAGCTGCCGACGTGTCGGCCAAGTCGATCAGCGCGCTGATGCTGTGGCTCGAACGCGCCGGGGCGCGTGCACACGCAAAGGCGCAACGACAAGCACG
>NZ_JBFUCB010000188.1:0-9698 GCF_056405435.1 Rhizobacter sp. P1_G5
GGCAAGTGGCAGTCGGTCGGCCGCCTCGACCTGAACACCGAGGGCCTGCTGCTGTTCACGAACTCCGGCGAACTCGCCAACCAGCTGATGCATCCGCGCTTCGGCGTCGAGCGCGAGTACGCGGTGCGCGTGCTCGGCACGCTGGAGGAGGGCGACAAGACCAAGCTGCTGAACGGCGTGATGGTCGAGGGCCAGATCGCGGGCTTCAAGTCGATCGTCGACGGCGGCGGCGAGGGCGCGAACCACTGGTACCGCGTCGTCATCACCGAGGGCCGCAACCGCGAGGTGCGCAAGCTGTTCGACACGGTCGGGCTGACGGTGAGCCGGCTGATCCGCATCCGCTATGGCACCGTGGTGCTGCCGCGCGGGCTGAAGCGCGGCGTCTGGGTCGACCTCGAGGAAGGCGACGTGCGCACGATCCGCCGGCTGGCCGGCGGTGGCGAAGGCCAGCGGCGCGAAGGCAATCCGCAGCAGCCGCGCCAGGAGGGCCGCGGCGAGAGCCGTGGCAACGAAAATCGTGGCAACGACAACCGCGGCGGCAATGACCGCGGCCGTGGCAACAACAACGGCCAGAACAAGCCGCGCAACGAGCGCGACGCCCAGCGCCCGAACGACCGCCAGGACCGGGGGCCACGCGGCAACCGGGGCGGCGGCCAGAACCAGCCTCAGCAGCAGCCTCAACAGATGCCGGCCCAGGCGCGCGAGCGCCAGCCGGATGACTTCGACCGCGACGACGACGGCCTGGACTTCGATCCGTCCAAGATCCCGAATCCGCTGGAGCAGACCTTCGACAAGCGTTTCGTGCAGAAGCCGCGCACGCCTGCGGGCGGTGCCGGCTTCGGCCGCGGCGGCGGCGGCTTCGGCCCGGGCGGCAGTGCGCCGCCGCGGCCGAACCAGCCGAAGAAGGGCGGCGGGCCGCGCGAGCCGGATCCGCTGCAGACCTCGATGGGCTATCTCGGTGCCGATGCCTTCCACCGCCGTGGCGGCAAGGGGGGTGGCGGCCGCGGCGGCAACCGGGGCGGCGGCGGCGGTGGGTTCGGCGGGGGTGGTGGTGGCGGAGGAGGGGGTGGATATGGCGGCGGCGGTGGCGGCGGTGGTCGCCGCGGCGGCCGTTGAGCCCCCTTCAAGCGATACAATCCGAAGCTTTGCCAAGTGCTTGATTCAGGAGAAAAATCATGGCGATCGAACGTACTCTTTCCATCATCAAACCCGACGCCGTCGCGAAGAATGTGATCGGCCAGATCTATGCCCGCTTCGAAGGCGCAGGCCTGAAGGTCGTGGCCGCGCGGATGGCCCACCTGTCGCGCGGTGAAGCCGAAGCGTTCTACGCGGTGCACAAGGCCCGTCCGTTCTTCAAGGACCTGGTCGACTTCATGATCTCCGGCCCGGTGATGATCCAGGCGCTGGAAGGYGAGGGCGCGATCGCGAAGAACCGCGACCTGATGGGCGCCACCGACCCGAAGAAGGCCGAGAAGGGCACGATCCGCGCCGACTTCGCCGACAGCATCGACGCCAATGCGGTGCACGGCTCCGACGCCCCGGAAACGGCGGCTGTCGAGATCGCGTTCTTCTTCCCGGGCATGAACGTCTACTCGCGCTGAGCGAGTAACGTCCCCTCTCGACGGAGGCTGGCATGAGTCTCACCAACCTCCTCGAGTTCGACCTCGACGGGCTCGCTGCCTACTGCGAGCGGCTCGGCGAGAAGCGTTTTCGTGCGACCCAGCTGTTCCGCTGGATCCACCAGAAGGGCGCGTCGGATTTCAATGCGATGTCCGACCTCGCCAAATCCTTGCGCGACAAGCTGGCGGGCGTCGCCTGCGTCGCGCCGCTTGCGGTCGTCAGCGAGCAGGCCTCGACCGACGGCACCATCAAGTGGCTGTTCGACGTCGGCGGCGGCAATGCCGTCGAGACGGTGTTCATCCCCGAAGACGACCGCGGCACGCTGTGCGTGTCGTCGCAGGCCGGCTGTGCGGTCGGCTGCCGCTTCTGCTCGACCGGTCACCAGGGCTTCAGCCGCAACCTCACCACCGGCGAGATCGTCGCCCAGCTGTGGTTCGCCGAGCACCACCTGCGCCGCCGCCTGCACCTGGCCGCCGGCGAGCGCGCCATCACCAATGTCGTGATGATGGGCATGGGCGAGCCGCTGCAGAACTATTCGGCGCTGGTGCCGGCGCTGCGCGTGATGCTCGACGACCACGGCTACGGCCTGTCGCGCCGCCGCGTCACGGTGTCGACCTCGGGCGTCGTGCCGATGATCGACCGCCTGCGCGACGACTGCCCGGTCGCACTGGCCGTCTCGCTGCATGCGCCGGACGACGCGCTGCGCGACGACCTGGTGCCGCTGAATCGCAAATACCCGATCGCCGAGCTGCTCGAGGCCTGCAACCGCTACCTCGACAAGGCGCCGCGCGACTTCATCACCTTCGAGTACTGCATGCTCGACGGGGTGAACGACACGCCGGAGCACGCACGTGCGCTGGTGCGCATCAGCCAGGCGGTGTCGTGCAAGTTCAACCTGATCCCGTTCAACCCGTTCCCGCAGTCCGGCCTGAAGCGTTCGCCGCGCGAGCGCGTGAGCGCCTTCGCGCAGGTGCTGCAGGAAGCCGGCGTCGTGACGACCGTGCGCAAGACGCGCGGCGACGACATCGACGCCGCCTGCGGCCAGCTCGCCGGCGAGGTGCAGGACCGCACGCAGGCCCACAAGCGCATGACGCGTGCACCGATCCGCGTGCACCGCCCTGTCACCGAATCTGCAGACATCACATCACGCTCGAAGGAGGGCCGTTCATGACCTGGGGACGTCGTTGCTTGTCGATCACGCTGGCCTTTGCGGCTCTCTCTGCGTTGCTCGGAGGCTGTACCACCACGACCACCGTGAACGGAGTCGAGCAGGCGCCCCGCGACCGGACCACCGCGTCCGATGAAACCGAGGCCGGCAAGCGGGCGCGGGTGCGCATGGAGCTCGCGAGCGCGTATTTCGCGCGCGGCCAGATGACCACGGCGCTCGATGAAGTGAAGCTCGCGCTGCAGGCGCAGCCCAACATGACCGAGGGCTACAACCTGCGCGGCCTGATCTACGCCGGGCTGAACGACGATGTGATGGCGCAGGAAAGCTTCCGCCGCGCACTCGAGCTGAGCCCGCGCGACGGCGACACGCTGCACAACTACGGCTGGTACCTGTGCCAGCAGAAGCGCTTCGACGAAGCCTTCCCGCTGTTCGAGCAGGCGATGACGGCACCGCAGTACACCGGCAACGTCCGTTCTCTGCTGGCCAAGGGCGTGTGCCAGGCGCGCGCCGGCCAGTGGCCGGAGGCCGAGGCGACACTGCTGCGCGCCTACGAGCTCGATGCGGCCAACCCCGCGACCGGCGTCAACCTGGCCGAAGTGCTGCTGCGCCGCGGCGACCTGGATCRGGCGCGCTTCTACATCCGCCGCGTCAACTCGGTGGCCGATCAGTCGAGCGCGCAGACGCTGTGGCTGGCCGCGCGCATCGAGAACAAGCTCGGCAACCGGCAGGGCGTGGTCGACCTGGGGCGCCAGCTGCGCGACCGCTTCCCGCAATCGCGCGAATCGTCGGCGTTCGAACGGGGGCAGTTCGATGAGTGATCCGGTGCCGGCCGACCCCGAGGACGGCGCGTCCGCTGCCCAGGCGCCGGTGCAGCCCGCATCGACGCCCGCCGATCCGGTGACGGCGGGAACGCTGCTGCGCCAGGCCCGCCAGGCGCGCGGCCTGCACATCGCCGCGCTTGCGACCTCGATCAAGGTCGCGCCGCGCAAGCTCGAGTTGCTGGAAGCCGATCGCTTCGACGAACTGCCCGATGCCACGTTCACGCGCGCACTGGCGCAGACCGTCTGTCGCACGCTGAAGATCGATGCCGCACCGGTGCTTGCCCTGCTGCCGCAGCCGCAGGCGCACCGCCTCGACCACCTGAGCCAGGGCCTGAACGCGCCATTCCGCGACAAGCCGTTGGGCGGCGTGCCGACCGACCTGAGCTTCCTGAAGAACCCCGGCGTCATCGGCGCGCTGCTGCTGGCCCTCGCGGCCGCGGCGGTCTACCTGCTGCCCAGCGGCTGGATCGCGTCGAACCTGCCGCGCGTCTCCGAGGGCGCATCGGTACCGGCAACGCCGGCGCCGGCTGCTGCCGATGCCGGTGCGTCGGAGCCGTCGGCCCTGATGCCGCCGGTGTTGCCGCCGAACACGGTCGTCGAGACCGTCACCTTGCCCGCGGCTTCCGCACCTGCCATCGTGCCGGCCGTACCGTCGGTCGCGCCTTCCGCGATGGCGGCCCCGGCCCCGGCGTCGGCCCCGCCGGCCGCGGCGCCCCGTGCCACCTCCGGCGCGCTGCTGCTGAAGGCCACCGCCGAATCCTGGATCGAGGTGATCGACGGCCGCGGCACCGTGCTGGTGTCGCGTTCGCTGCAGCCCGGGGAATCCTTGGGCCTGGACGGGGCTTCCCCGCTTCACGTCAGAATCGGGAACGTTTCGGCCACCACGGTTACTTACCGGGGCCGCGCGGTGACCATGTCCCCCACGCGCGACAACATCGCCAAGTTCGATCTCGAGTAAGCCATGACCGCCATCTCTTCCCCGTCGGCCTCCCCCTCGGCCGCCCCGTCAGCCCTGCTGCTGGACGAGGAGTTCATCGAACCGGCCCGGCCGGTGCAGCGCACCACCGTCCAGGCGCAGGTGCGCTGGGGCGCACGTACCGTGACGATCGGCGGCGGCGCACCGGTGCGGGTGCAGTCGATGACCAACACCGACACGGTGCAGGTGATCGAGACGGCGATCCAGGTGAAGGAACTGGCGGTCGCCGGCTCCGAGATGGTGCGCATCACCGTCAACACGCCCGAGGCGGCCGCGGCGGTGCCGCACATCCGCGACCAGCTCGACCGCATGGGCATCGACGTGCCGCTGATCGGCGATTTCCACTACAACGGCCACAAGCTGCTCACCGAGCACCCGGCCTGCGCCGAGGCGCTGTCGAAGTACCGCATCAACCCCGGCAACGTCGGCAAGGGCGACAAGCGCGACAAGCAGTTCGCCCAGATGATCGAAGCCGCCGCGCGCCACGACAAGGTGGTGCGCATCGGCGTCAACTGGGGCAGCCTCGACCAGGAACTGCTCGCACAGATGATGGACGAGAACGGCCGCCGCGCCGAGCCGTTCGAGCCGCAGCAGATCATGTACCGCGCGATCATCACGTCGGCGATCGAATCGGCGAAGCGCGCCGAGGAGATCGGCCTGCGGCGCGAGCAGATCGTGCTGTCGTGCAAGATGTCCGGCGTGCAGGATCTCGTCAGCGTCTACCAGGCGCTCGCGAAGCGCTGCGACTACCCGCTGCACCTGGGGCTCACCGAGGCCGGCATGGGCACCAAGGGCACGGTGGCCTCGTCCACCGCGCTCGCGCTGCTGCTGCAGCAGGGCATCGGCGACACGATCCGCGTCTCGCTGACGCCGCAGCCCGGCGAGGCGCGCACGCAAGAGGTCGTGGTGGCGCTGGAGGTTCTGCAGTCGCTCGGCCTGCGCGCGTTCAACCCGAGCGTCACCGCCTGCCCCGGCTGTGGCCGCACGACCAGCACCACCTTCCAGGAACTGGCCAAGCAGATCGACGACTACCTGCGCGAGCAGATGCCGGTGTGGCGCGCCCGCTATCCGGGTGTCGAGTCGATGAAGGTCGCCGTGATGGGCTGCATCGTCAACGGCCCGGGCGAGAGCAAGCATGCCGACATCGGCATCAGCCTGCCGGGCAACGGCGAGGCGCCGGCCGCGCCGGTCTTCATCGACGGCGAGAAGGCGCTGACGCTGCGCGGCGAGCGCATCGCGCAGGAGTTCCAGACACTGGTCGAGGACTACATCGAGAAGCGCTTCGGCTCGGCCACCGCCCAGCATTCGACCGTGGCGGCCTGACGCGTTTCCCACGCGTTGCCGGTCGCCGCACCCGCATTGCCGCAGCCGCCTTCGGGGCGGCTTCCCGTCCATTGATCCAAGGTTTCCATGGCTGACACCAAGCAAGCCGCCCTCCAGGCCGTGAAGGGCATGAACGACATCCTGCCGGCCAGCGTGCCGCGCACCGAGAAACTGCCCGATGCCGGGCTGTGGCTGTGGTTCGAGACGACGGTGCGTTCGGTGCTGGCGCGCTACGGCTACCAGTACCTGCTGACCCCGATCGTCGAGCCGACCGCGCTGTTCGTGCGGGGCCTGGGCGAGGTCACCGACATCGTCGAGAAGGAGATGTATTCCTTCACCGATGCGATGAACGGCGACCGCCTGACGCTGCGCCCGGAAGCCACCGCGGGCATCGTGCGCGCGATGGTCGAGCACAACGCGTTGTACAACGGCCCGCTGCGCGTCTGGACGCTGGGCCCGATGTTCCGCCACGAGAAGCCGCAGAAGGGCCGCTACCGCCAGTTCCACCAGCTGGACGTCGAGGCGCTCGGTTTCGCGGGCCCCGACGTCGACGCCGAACTGATCCTGATGACGCGCCTGCTGTGGCGCGAACTCGGCCTGGTCGAGGGCGAGCACGTGCGGCTCGAGCTGAACAGCCTCGGCCAGCCCGACGAGCGGCGCGCGCACCGCGAGGCGCTGGTCGCGTACTTCGAGCAGCATGCCGCCGCGCTCGACGAAGACTCGAAGCGCCGCCTGCTCAGCAACCCGCTGCGCATCCTCGACAGCAAGAACCCGGCGATGCAATCGCTGATCGAGGYGGCGCCGAAGCTGATGGACTTCCTCGGCGAGGCCTCGCTCGCGCACTTCGACACCGTGCGCGCGATCCTCGACGCCGCCGGGCTGCCGTACCGCGTCAACCCGCGCCTGGTGCGCGGCATGGACTACTACAACCTCACCGTCTTCGAGTGGGTCACCGACCAGTTGGGCTCGCAGGGCACGGTGTGCGGCGGCGGCCGCTACGACGGCCTGATCGAGCAGCTGGGCGGCAAGCCGGCGCCGGCGGTGGGCTTCGGCCTCGGCATCGAGCGGCTGCTGCTGCTGATCCAGGCGCTGGAGCTGCCGGTGCCGAGCGCCGCGCCGCGCGCCTACGCGGTGCTGATGTCGCCGGCGGTGCTGCCGCAGGCCATGGTGACGCTGCAGGCGCTGCGCGCGGCCGGCGTGTCGGTGCAGATGCACGCCGGCGGTGGCGGCATGAAGGCGCAGTTCAAGAAGGCCGACGCGAGCGGCGCCGCCTGGGCGCTGATCTTCGGCGAATCGGAGCTGGCGGCCGGCGAGGTGGCGCTGAAATCATTGCGTGACCCGGCTGTCACACAACGCAACTTGTCGCTCTCGGGCGTATCCGAGTGGGCGGCTGAACTGCGCAACGCATAATCCCGGCTTCGTCCGAAATTTCCAACGATCCCCATGGCCACCCACCTCGACCTCGAAGAACAAGAACAGATCGACCAGCTGAAGGCGTTCTGGAACCAGTACGGCAACCTGATCACCTGGGTGCTGATCCTGGCGCTGGGGGGCTTTGCGGCCTGGAACGGCTGGACGTACTACCAACGCGAGCAGTCGGCCAAGGCCGGCATGCTGTTCGACGAACTCGGCAAGGCCGTGACGGCAGGCAACACCGACCAGGCCGGCCGCATCTTCGGCGAGATGAAGGAGCGCTTCCCGCGCACCGCCTTCGCGCAGCAGGCCGCGCTGCTCGCCGCCAAGCTGCAGTTCGAGAAGGGCCAGGCCGACGCCGCCCGCGCGAGCCTGACCTGGGCCAGCGAGAACGCGACCGAAGCCGAGTACCAGACGATCGCGCGCCTGCGCCTGGCCGGCCTGCTGCTCGACCAGAAGAAGTACGACGAGGCGCTGAAGGCGCTGGACGCCGCCACCTCGGCCGGTTTCGAAGGCCTGGTGGCCGACCGCCGCGGTGACGTGCTGCTGGCGCAGGGCAAGGCCGACGAGGCGAAGACCGCCTACAACCAGGCCTGGAAGAGCTTCGACAGCACGGTCGAGTACCGCCAGCTGGTCGAGGCCAAGCTGACGGCACTCGGCGCCGCACCGGCGGCCAGCGCTGCGGCCTCTGCCGTGGTGGGCACCCCATGAAGGGACTGACGCGCCTCGCGCTGGCGCTGATGGTCGCGGCGCTGGCCGCCTGCGCGAGCAAATCCACCCGGCCCGGCCCGACGGTGCTCGAGGAACTGACGCCGACGATCGCCGGGCGCCAGGTCTGGACGCAATCGATCGGCACGCTGAAATTCCCGCTGTCCATCGTGGCGGCCGGCGGCAACTTCATCGGCGCCAGCGATGACGGCACGGTCTACRCCTGGCGTGCCGACACCGGCCAGGAAGTCTGGCGCGGCCAGGCCGATGGCCGGCTCAGCGCCGGCGTCGGAAGCGACGGCCGCTTCGTGAGCGTCGTGACCCGCGACAACCAGCTGGTCACGCTGGATGCCGGCAAGGAGATCTGGCGCAAGCAGCTGCCGGCGCGCGTCAGCAGCGCGCCGCTGGTGGCCGGCGAACGCGTCTTCGTGATGAGTGTCGACCGCGTGGTGCAGGCCTTCGACGCGATCGACGGCCGCAAGCTGTGGAGCTTCCAGCGCCCGGGCGATGCGCTGACGCTGTCGCAGCCGGGCGTCGTGATGGCGTTCAAGGACACGCTGCTGGTCGGGCAGGGTGCCAAGCTCACCGGGCTCGACCCGCTGCGCGGCACCGTGCGCTGGGAGGTGTCGCTGGCCTCACCGCGCGGCACCAACGAGATCGAGCGCCTGGCCGACCTGGTCGCGCCGGCCGCACGCGTCGGCGACAGCGTCTGCGCGCGCGCCTTCCAGGCGGCTGTCGCCTGCGTCAATGCCGAGCGCGGCAGCCTCGCGTGGACGCGCAATGTCGGCGGCCTGCAGGGTGTCGCGGCCGACGCGGACGTGACCGTCGCGGCCGATGCCAGCGACCGCATCACCGCGTGGCGCACCGCCAGCGGCGAGGTGGCGTGGAGCGTCGAGAAGCTGCTGTACCGCAACCTGTCGTCGCCGCTGATCGTCAACAAGATGGCCGTGTTCGGCGATGTCGAGGGCTATGTGCACTGGCTCTCGACCGCCGACGGCAGCTTCAAGCTGCGCCTGCCGACCGATGGCAGCCCGGTGGTCGGCACGCCGGTGCTGAGCGGCACCACGCTGCTGGTCACGACGCACAACGGCGGCCTGTTCGCCTTCCGCCCCGAGTGAAATGACGACCACCCCCGGAGGCGCTTCGCGCCACCCCCTCAAGGGGGCGCCACCAGTGGCCCGGCAGAGCCGGCTCCACGGTGGCCGCTGGATCGAGCTGCCGTCGCACACTGCGGCGATGTTGAGGGATTTGAAATGAAACCTGTGATCGCGGTCGTCGGCCGCCCCAACGTGGGCAAGTCGACCCTGTTCAACAGGATGACCAAGAGCCGCGACGCGATCGTCGCGGACTTCGCCGGCCTCACGCGCGACCGCCACTACGGCGACGGCCGCCTGGGCGACCGCGAGTTCATCGTCGTCGACACCGGCGGCTTCGAGCCCGACAGCACCACCGGCATCGTCAAGGAGATGGCCAAGCAGACGCGCCAGGCCGTCGCCGAGGCCGATGCGGTGATCTTCGTCGTCGACGTGCGCGCCGGTGTGTCGGCGCACGACCACGACATCGCCCGCTACCTGCGCTCGGTCAACAAGAAGGTGCTGCTGGCCGTCAACAAGGCCGAGGGCATGGTCGACTCGCCGCTGCTGGGCGAGTTCTACGAGCTCGGCATGGG
>NZ_JBFUCB010000189.1:0-9693 GCF_056405435.1 Rhizobacter sp. P1_G5
CGGCCGGCCGTCGGCGCGCACCAGTGGATCGGCGACGCGCTCGGGGTGACGGCCGGCGTGCTGTGGGGCGCGACCACGCTGTCGATCCGCGGCACGAAGCTGTCGGGCGCCTCGGCCGAGAAGACGCTGCTGTACCAGCTCGGCGTGTCGGGTGTGCTGCTGACGCTGGGCGCGCTTGCCAGCGGGCAGCCGCTGCCGCACGCGCTGTCGCCGCTCGCCTGGGGCTCGCTCGCATTCCAGGTGGTGGTGGTCACGTCGGCCAGCTACCTGATGTGGTTCTGGCTGGTGCGTCACTACCCGGCGACGCGGCTGGCCGCGTTCACGCTGCTGACGCCGGTGTTCGGGCTGCTGCTCGGGCTGTGGCTGCTGGGGGAGCCGATCACCGCGCGGCTGGTGGTGGCGCTGGCCGGTGTCGCGATCGGGATTGCGGTGGTGAACCGGCCGGCGAAGGCCTGATCAGGAATTCAGGCGCGGATGCGCTTCACCAGGGCCGTCGTCGAGTAACCGTCGACGAACGGGATCGCCAGCGCCTGGCCGCCCCAGCTGCGCACGAGCCGCGTTTCCTCCAGCGTCTCCATGTCGTAGTCGCCACCCTTCACGTACAGGTCGGCCCGCACCTCGCCGAGCAGCGCGACCGGCGTCTTCTCGTCGAAGAGGGTCACCAGGCTCACGCTCTCCAGCGCGGCGAGCACGCAGGCGCGGTCGGTCTCGGCGTTCAGCGGCCGGTCGGGCCCCTTGCCGAGCAGGCGCGCCGACGCGTCGCTGTTCAGCCCGATCACCAGGCTGCCGCCCAGTTCGCGCGCCTGCGCGAGGTAGCTGACGTGACCGCGGTGCAGGATGTCGAACACGCCGTTCGTGAACACCAGCGGGCGCGGCAACGCGGCCAGCCGCGCGGGCAGCTGCTCGCGCGGGCAGAGCTTGTCGAGGAACGACGCCACCGGGCCGTCGTGCATCAGGCCGGCTGCGCGCCCGGGCCGGCGCCCTTGGCTGCGGCCGCGATCGCCGCCGCCATCTCCTTGCGGAAGCGGTTCAGCTCCTGCACGCTCGCGAAGCTGCGTTCCATCAGCAGGCTCATGTTGTGCAGGATGCGCTCGACGACCTTGGTCTCCCAGACCGCGTCGAACTGGATCTGGCGATCCAGCCACTGCTCCAGCCACTCGGGGTTGGGCAGGCGGCTCTGGATGGTGTCGCGCGGGAACAGCTTGACGTTCACGTGCAGGTTGGTCGGGTGCAGCGCCTGCGCGGTGCGGCGGGCGCTGGCCATCAGCACGCCGACCTTCGCGAACGCGGCACGCGCTTCATCGCCGAACTTCTGCATCGCGCGCTTCATGTAGCGCAGGTAGGCACCGCCATGGCGGGCTTCATCGCGTGCGAGCGTCTCGTAGATGGCCTTGATCACCGGCTCGCTGTGCCATTCGGCGGCGCGGCGGTACCAGTGGTTCAGGCGGATCTCGCCGCAGAAGTGCAGCATCAGCGTCTCGAGCGCCGGCGCCGGGTCGAACTCGAAGCGGATCGCGTGCAGCTCCTCTTCGCTCGGCACCAGGTCGGGCCGGAAGCGGCGCAGGTACTCCATCAGCACCAGCGAGTGCTTCTGCTCCTCGAAGAACCAGACGCTCATGAAGGCGGAGAAATCGCTGTCATCGCGGTTGTCGCGCAGGAACATCTCGGTGGCCGGCAGCGCCGCCCACTCGGTGATCGCGTTCATCTTGATGGTCTGGGCTTGCTCTTCGCTGAGCTGGCTGCCATCGAACTGATCCCAGGGAATGTCGGTGTCCATGTTCCATCGGACAGCCTCGAGTTGCTTGAACAGTTCGGGGTAAAGCATGGTAGGGCCTGTGGAAGTCCGGCGGCATTCTAGACGGGCCATCGTGACAGTCCGTCACATGACAGACGACATGAAGGTTATCGCGCGGCTTGTTCGCGCCAGCGCCGCAGCGCGCCCTGCAGGTCGCCGAGCGTCGCCAGCGCCGTGATGCCGGCTGGCGTGCGCCGGTGCAGCACCGGTGCCGCACCGCCCACCCACACCTCCACCGGCGGCGCGAGCTTCGCCCGCAGCTCGACCAGGCTGTCGGTGACCTGCTGCGGGTGGGTGGCGCCGCTGAAGGCCAGCACGACGATGTCGGACCGGAAGGCCCGGGCTGCCAGCACCGTATCCCACAGCGGCGTCTGCAGCCCGAGCGAGGTGCAGTGCGCGCCGTCCACGCCCAGCAGCACCTCGGCCAGCAGCAGCCCCAGCCCGTGCGGCTCGCCCGGGAAGGTGGTCAGCAGTACCTTCGGCCGTGCCTCGGCCGGCGGCTGCGGCAGYAGGTACAGCGCCTGGCGCATCACGCCGTGCAGCACCTCGGTGCAGGCGTGCTCCTGGAAGATCTCCAGCTGCCCGCGCATCCAGGCGTCGCCGACCAGCGTATTGAGGGGGACCACCACTTCCACGACGAAGCGGGCGAGGCCCAGGCTCAGCTGGGCCTGCGTCAGCAGGCGTCGCAAGGCAGCCAGGTCATGGGCACGAACGAGTTCGAGGTACTGGATCAAGGCCGGCGCGACCGGTTCGACGGGGCGGGCTGCGGCGGCGCGGCGCACCGGTTCGGGGCTGCTCTCGCTGAGCCGGCGCAACTCGTCGATCGGCATGCCGACGACCCGGCCGGGCCGGTGCCCGCCATCCATCAGCCGGCGCACGATGCGCAGTTTCTCGACCTGGTCGAGCGGATACGAGCGCTCGCCGAGCGCATCGCGCTGCGGCAGCGGAAAACCGTAGCGGCGCTCCCAGACCCGCAAGGTGTCCTTGCTGAGCCCGGTGTCGCGCTCGACGGCGGAGATCGACAGGGTCGGGGCTTTCATCGTGGCGCGCCCGGGTTGACAAGCGGCCCGCGCAGTTCAACATCGTCCAGGGCAAACCCGGACAATGACGACAAAATTGAGCGATTCGTTGACATCGACACCCATCCTGACTTGAACGAGCCCACCCGCATGATCCGCTTCCGCCACTTCCGCCACTTCCGCCACTTCCGACTTCCCCTCGCACTCGCCTGGACCGTGCTCGCCGGCGCGCTGCTGGCACCCGTTGCCGCCTCGGCGGCCCCGGCCTGCCCGGCCTTGCTGGACCGGCAGGCGCTGCGCCTGCAGGACGAGAAGCCGCAGAACCTGTGCCAGTACGCCGGCCAGGTCGTCGTGATCGTCAACACCGCGAGCTTCTGCGGCTTCACGCCCCAGTACAAGGGCCTGGAGGCGCTGTACCAGCGCTACCGCGACCGCGGCCTGGTCGTGCTGGGATTCCCGTCCAATGATTTCGGCGCGCAGGAGCCGGGCTCAAGCAAGGACATCGCCGACTTCTGCGAAAACACCTTCGGCGTGAAATTTCCGATGTTCACGAAGACCCGCGTGGCCGAGTCTGGCGGCGCGCAGGTCGATCCGCTGTACGTGGAACTGCGCAGGCGGACCGGCGCCGCGCCGAAGTGGAACTTCCACAAGTACGTGGTCTCGCGCGACGGCAGCGCGGTGCAGAGCTTCGCCAGCACGGTCGAGCCCGATGACGCGGCCTTCGTGCGCGAGATCGAGCGCCAACTCGGCGCGAAGTGATGGGCCGGGCACGCCGCTTCGATGTCACCGGCCGCGCCGACGCCCGGCGCCGGGTCACATCGGGACATGTTTTTTTTCGGTGAATGACGGAACTCACGGGAACACTGGGCGTCTCATCCCTCCAGAGACGCGCCGGGGCGCATGCCTGCGGCACGTCTCTGGATCCGGTTCTTGCGTTGCACAGCCGGCCTGCTCCGCAGGCTGAAATCCCGAGGCGGTTCTCCTCCTCCCTCCTCCCTCCCTCCTTCGCCGCGGGGCGCTGTGCAGCGGTTTTTATTCCCGGCCCGGGCCCGTGTGCCCCGGCCGCCTCGACCTTCCTGGTCGACGGGGCCTGAGCGGCTTGATCAGGTAGCGCCCGTGGATCCGGCTCCGCCGGGCCACCCGGCGCGCGCCCTCGAGGGGGCGCGCGGCGCCTCGGGGGCGGGGGTCATCAAAGCCAGCCCTTGCGCCTGAAGTACCAGAACGGGGCGATCACGCTGAGCACCATCAGCACCAGCGCGTACGGGTAGCCGAGCGACCAGTCGAGCTCCGGCATCGCCTTGAAGTTCATCCCGTAGATGCTCGCGATCAGTGTCGGCGGCAGCAGCGCGACGCTCGCCACCGAGAACAGCTTGATGATCTTGTTCTGGTTGATGTTGATGAAGCCGACCGTCGCGTCCATCAGGAAGTTGATCTTGTCGAACAGGAACGCGGTGTGGCTGTCCAGCGAATCGATGTCGCGCAGGATCTGGCGCGATTCCTCGAACTGCTCGGCGTTCAGCATGCGGCTGCGCATCATGAAGCTCACCGCGCGSCGCGTGTCCATCAYGTTGCGGCGRATGCGGCCGTTCAGGTCTTCCTYGCGCGCGATCGCGGCCAGCACCAGCGCGGCGTCGCTGTCGGTGATCTCCTTCTTCAGCACGCGCGCGCCGACCGCCTCCAGGCTGTCGTAGATGCCTTCGAGCGCATCGGCGCTGTACTCGGCATCGGCGTCGTAGAGCTTCAGCAGCACGTCCTTCGCGTCCTCGATCAGGGCCGGGATGCGGCGCGCCCGCAGGCGCAGCAGCCGGAACACCGGCAGGTCTTCGCCGTGGATCGAGAACAGCACCTTGTTGTGCAGGATGAAGGCGACCCGCACGTTGCGCGGGGTCTGGTCGTCATCGATCAGGAAGTCGGAGCGGATGTGCAGCTCGCCGTTGTCTTCTTCGTAGAAGCGGGCCGATTCCTCCAGGTCGTCGTCGACCACGTCCTCGGGGATGGTGACGCCGAAGTGCTCGGCGATCCAGCTCTTTTCCTCGGGGGTGGGCGCTTCGAGGTCGACCCACACCGGCGTCACGTGGGCCAGCGTGTCGGCGCTCGCGATCTCTTCCTGAAACAGCCGGCCGTTGACCAGCGTGAACACATTCAGCATGCAAGGGCTCCGGCAGACGTTCAGGTCAACGGCGGATTATCACATCGCTGAAAACGTCGACCTTCTCACGCCTGCCGCGCCGCGTCCAGCACGGGGCGCCGATACCAGGGTTTTGCGGGTGTCTTTAGCTTGTCACACCCCGCGTGCAGGTGCACACTGGTTTCAACGACCTCCCGGTCCACCCTCTCCTCACGCATCGCCTCATGCCGTTCACGGCGACCCCCTCCCAGCTTCCCCCCCACCTCTGCGAAAGGAGATCTCATGAATTTGACGATCAGCGGACACCACCTCGAGGTGACGCCAGCACTCCGTGAGTATGTGCTCACAAAGCTGGATCGGATCACGCGTCATTTTGACCAGGTGGTGGATATCAACGTACTGCTATCCGTCGAGAAGCTGAAGGAGAAGGAACGCAGGCAAAAGGCTGAAGTCACGCTGCATGTGAAGGGAAAGGACATCTTCGTCGAGAACTGCCACGAGGACCTCTACGCCGCCATCGACCAGCTGATGGACAAGCTGGACCGGCAGGTCTGCCGCCACAAGGACAAGCTGCAGGACCACCACCATGTGGCTGCCAAGCGGATCGATGCGACCTTGTGAATCCGCCACCCGCGGTGAAATCCGCGGATGCGACCGTCGAGCGGCCTGCGGGCCGCTTTTTCTTTCGGCCGGCGCAGGTGCCGGTTGGGTTTCTGCAAGGTTTCGCCCGCACTTGGTGCGCCGACCCCCTCGAACCGGGTCGGTACGTTGCTGCAATGCAGCGTCGCGTGCAGAATTTGGCCTTCGGCGGGGCAGTCCGACGTTGCGCCGTCAACCCGGTTTCTATAATTTCCCGTTAAGACTGACACGGCATACCGCCGTGGCACATCGCCGAATGAATGCCTCCATCCGAGGCCAGAAGTGACCCGCCGATGAATCGACTCGCCGCCATTCTCCCCGTGACCAACGTCCTGATCGACGTGGAGGCCACCAGCAAGAAGCGTGCGTTCGAGCATGCGGGCCTGCTGTTCGAAAACCAGCACGCCATTGCGCGTGCCACGGTCACCGACAACCTGTTCGCCCGCGAGCGCCTCGGTTCCACCGGGCTGGGCCATGGGGTTGCAATTCCGCACGGCCGCATCAAGGGCCTGAAGAATCCGCTGGCCGCCGTGGTGCGCGTGCAGCAGCCGATTCCGTTCGATGCACCCGATGACGAGCCGGTCAGCCTGCTGATCTTCCTGCTGGTGCCCGAGGCTGCCACGCAGCGCCATCTCGAGATCCTCTCCGAGATCGCCGAGATGCTCAGCGAGCGCGAGCTGCGTGAGCGCCTGAAGAGCGAGGCTCCGGCCGCACGCGTGCATGAGCTGATCTCCAATTGGGAACCGCTGAAGTCGGTGGCATGACCCCGTCGGCGGGGTTCGGCGGGGCTGGCGCGTGAAACCGTCGGTCATCAGTGCGGAGGCGCTGTTCGAGGAGCACCGCCCGGCGCTGCGCTGGGAATGGATTGCCGGACATGCCCATCCGGAGCGCCGCTTCGACGAGGCGGCGGTGCGCAACGCGCAATCGGCGGCCGACCTGGTCGGCTACCTGAACTACATCCACCCGTACCGCGTGCAGATCGTCGGGCGGCGCGAGGTCGCCTACCTGCAGGATGCGTCGCTCGAGGACCAGGAGCGTCGCATCCAGCGCATCGTGACGCTGGAGCCGCCGGTGGTGATCGTCGCCGACAAGCAGGTGCCGCCGAACCGGCTGGTCGCGTTGTGCGACCGTGCCGATATCCCGTTGTTCGTCACCGACGAATCGGCCGGCCATGTGATCGACGTGGTGCGCGGCTACCTGAGCCAGCTGTTTGCCGAGCGCACGACGCGGCACGGCGTGTTCATGGACATTCTCGGCGTCGGCGTGCTGCTGACCGGCGAATCGGGCCTGGGCAAGAGCGAGCTGGGGCTGGAGCTGATCTCGCGCGGGCACGGGCTGGTGGCCGATGATGCGGTCGACCTGTTCCGCATTTCGCAGACGGCGCTCGAGGGGCGTTGCCCGGAGCTGCTGATGAACCTGCTGGAGGTGCGCGGCATCGGCCTGTTGGACATCAAGGCGATCTTCGGCGAGACCGCGGTGCGCCGGAAGATGCGGCTGAAGCTGATCGTGCACCTGGTGCGCAAGGAGACGCTGGACCGTGATTTCGAGCGCCTGCCTTACGAGCCGCTGAACGAGGACATCCTCAACGTGCCGGTGCGCAAGGTGGTGATCGCGGTGGATGCGGGGCGCAACCTGGCCGTGCTGGTCGAGGCGGCGGTGCGCAACACGATTCTCCAGCTGCGCGGCATCGACACGTATCGCGAATTCATCGAGCGGCATCAGCGGGCGATGCAGAACCCAGACATGGAGTGAGGTTGCCCTGCCCGGGCGGGGGGCCGGACGCTGCGCTGTACGAGCAGGTTTCGCCCTGCCGGGCGAGTCACTTTCATTTGTCTTGCCAAATGAAAGTAACCAAAGCAAAGGCGCTTTGAAAACCATACGGTTCGTTCAGTCTCGCTGCGGACAACACTGACGCTTCGGCTGCACATCCCCGTTCATTGGGATTGTTGTTCTCCCGCTCCCCTCGACTCGCTCGCTTCGCGTCGCATCGTCATGCACCAGCGACGGCGCGGCGTCATCCAGGCGATGCGCAGCGAGTCGGGTGGAGAAGAACGGCCAACAATCCCAATGAAAGCGGGGCACAAGCCGAAGCGTCAGTGTTGTCCGCAGCGAGACTGAACGAACCGTATGGTGTTGTATTGAGGCCCTTTGCTTTGGTTACTTTCATTTGGGCCTCAAATGAAAGTGACTCGCCCGCCGGGGCGAGTCCCGGCCCCCGCCCGGGCAGGGCTCTACTTTTTGTACTCGCAGTTCTTCTTGGTGCACACCGCATACAACGCCAGCGCATGGTCCTGCAGCTCGAAGCCCCGCGCGTGCGCGATGTTCTTCTGCCGCTTCTCGATCTCGGCGTCGTAGAACTCCTCGACCTTGCCGCAGTCCAGGCACACCAAGTGGTCGTGGTGCTTGCCCTCGTTGAGCTCGAACACCGCCTTGCCCGACTCGAAATGGTTGCGCGACAGGATGCCGGCCTGCTCGAACTGCATCAGCACGCGGTACACCGTCGCCAGCCCGATGTCGGCCCCTTCGACCAGCAGGGCCTTGTAGACATCCTCCGCGGTCATGTGCCGCTGCGTGGTGTTCTGGAACACGTCGAGGATCTTGATGCGCGGCAGCGTGGCCTTCAGGCCGCTGCTCTTGAGTTCGTCGGCGTTGGACATGGCAAATCTCGGTGGCGCTGCAAGGGCAGGGCGGCCGGAGCCACCCGCTAGAATCGCCGAATCATATCGAGGTTGATGCCCGCTTCCCGGCGCGCACGCACATCACCATGCGTTCTTTCCCGTTCCTGGCGCTGGCCGCCGCTGGCGCCGCGCTGTCTGCAGGCTCGCTCACCGGCTGCAGCTCGCTGCAATCCTCCGACAACTTCCTGGGCGTCATCACCCCCTACCGCGTCGAGGTCGTGCAGGGCAACGTGCTGACCAAGGAGCAGGTGGCGCTGGTGAAGCCGGGCCTGACCCGCGCCCAGGTGCGCGACGTGCTCGGCTCGCCGCTGCTGACCGACACCTTCCACGCGAACCGCTGGGACTACGTCTTCACGATCAAGCGCCAGGGCGCCGAGCCGCAGCAGCGCAGCGTCGTCGTGCTGTTCGACGGCGACAAGATGGCCAGCATCAACGCGCCCGAACTGCCGAGCGAACGCGACTTCGTGCAATCGATCGACACCTTCAAGACCTCGCGCAACGCACCGCCGCTGGCGTTGACCGAAGAGCAGCTGAAGGCGCTGCCGGTCCCGCCGAAGCCGCCCGAGCCCGCCGCATCGGCGCCCGAGGGCCCGATCCGCAGCTACCCGCCGCTCGAGCGCTCATGAGCGCCAGTCCGTTGCGCATCGCCATCGCCGGCGCGAGCGGCCGCATGGGCCGCATGCTGGTCGAGGCTGTCACGGCGACCGACGACGTCGTGCTCGCCGGCGCGCTCGATCGCTCCGGCAGCCCGGCGCTCGGCCACGACGCCACCGCCTGGCTCGGCCGCACGAGCGGCGTCACGATCACCGACGACCTGCGCGCCGGCCTCGCGAACGCCCAGGTGCTGATCGACTTCACGCGCCCCGAAGGCACGCTCGCCCACCTGGTGGTGTGCCGCGAGCTGGGCGTCAAGGCGGTGATCGGCACCACCGGCTTCAGCGATGAACAGAAGGCCGCGATCGCCGACCATGCGAAGCACCTCGCGATCATGATGTCGCCGAACATGAGCGTCGGCGTCAACGTCGCGTTCAAGCTGCTCGAACTCGCCGCCCGCGCGCTGAACGAAGGCTACGACATCGAGGTCATCGAGGCCCACCACCGCCACAAGGTCGACGCACCGAGCGGCACCGCGCTGGCGATGGGCGAGGTGGTGGCCAAGGCGCTGGGCCGCGACCTGAAGGACTGCGCGGTCTACGGCCGCGAAGGCGTCACCGGCGAGCGCGATCCATCGACGATCGGCTTCGCGACGGTGCGCGGCGGCGACATCGTCGGCGACCACACCGTGCTGTTCGCCGGCACCGGCGAGCGCATCGAGATCACGCACAAGAGCTCGAGCCGCGTCACCTACGCGCAAGGCAGCTTGCGTGCGGCCCGCTTCCTCGCGTCGCGATCGAGCGGGCTGTTCTCGATGAACGACGTGCTGGGCCTCTGAGC
>NZ_JBFUCB010000190.1:0-9661 GCF_056405435.1 Rhizobacter sp. P1_G5
GCTCCGGAATGCTCAGCAGCCCGTCCGGCAGCCACAGCATCAACAGCACCACCGCGCTGCCGAACACGAACAGGTACCAGCCCTGCGCGAACCGCAGCCACTCGGGCAGCAGCACGCCCACCGCCGAGCCGAGCACCGGCCCGAAGAAGCGGCCCGCACCGCCCACCACCACCATCAGGTACATCATGATCGACGCGCCCACCGTGAACGGCGCCGGTTCGATGAACTGCACCAGCGAGGCGAACAGCGCACCCGCCGCCCCGGCATACGCCGCCCCGATCGCGAACGACAGCAGCGTGTAGGCCCGGATGTGCACGCCCAGGCTCTCGGCCCGGATCGGGTTGTCGCGCAGCGCCGTGAACGCCTTGCCCCACGGCGAACGCAGCAGCTTCCACAGCACGGCGCCCAGCACCAGCGTGCAGCCGAGGATGAAGTAGTAGTACGGCAGGCTGCGTTCCAGCGACAGGCCGGCCAGCGAGGGCCGCGCGATGTTGTTGATGCCGAAGGTGCCKCCGGTSAGCCACTCCTCRTTGCGCATCACCAGCCACACCGCGGTGTTGAAGCCGAGGGTCGCGAACGCGAGGTAGATCGTCTGCACCCGCAGCGCCGGGAAGCCGAGCGCGAGCCCGACCACGAAGCAGCCCGCCATCGCGAGCGGCAGACCCAGCCAGAAGCTGAAGCCGGCCTTCATCACGATCGCCAGCGTGTAGGCGCCGATGCCGAAGAAGGCCGCATGCCCGAGCGACTTCTGCCCCGCATGGCCGACCGTCAGGTTCAGCCCCATCGTCGCGATCACGAACACCAGCCAGTAGCTCAGCAGGTACAGGCCGTAGCTCTTCAGGAACGGCGGCACGGCGACCAGCAGCGCCAGGCCGAGCAGGCCGGGCACCAGCGCGGTGGCCAGGGATTTGTCCCACTTCATACCTTGCGCTCCTCGCGGCGGCCCAGCAGCCCCTGCGGCTTGAACAGGATCACCAGCATGAACACCACCAGCGCGACGGCGTCCTTGTAGGCCGGCGAGATGTACGCCGACGCCAGGTTCTCGGCCACGCCGACGATCAACCCGCCGAGCAGCGCGCCGCGCGAGTTGTTGAAGCCGCCGATGATCGCGGCGAAGAAGGCCTTGGTGCCCAGCGGCTCGCCCATGTCGAACTTCGCCAGGTAGGTCGGCGTGACCAGCAGCGCCGCGGCACAGGCCAGCAGCGCGTTGATCGCGAAGGTGTAGAACACCATCCGCGGCACGTCGATGCCGAGCACGGTGGYACTCTCGGTGTTCTGCGCCACCGCCTGCATCGCGCGGCCGGTCACCGTCTTCGCGAGGAAGGCCTGCGTGCCGAACACCAGCACCAGCGCCATCGCGAGCGTTCCCAGGTCGACCAGCGTCACCGCGACACCGCCGACATGAAACAGCCGGTCGGCGAACAGGCCGGGGAACGGATGCGCCTCGGCGGTGAAGCCGGCACGCACGCCGTTGCGCATCGCGATCGCCAGGCCGATCGTGGCCACCACCACCGGCATCAGCCCGAAGCGCAGCAGCGGGTCGGCGATGCCGCGCTTGAAGGCCCAGCCGAGCACGACCACCGCCAGCACGCAGGTCAGCACGAAGCCGGCCCACAGCGGCAGGCCGACGCTCATGAAGCCGAGCATCGTGAAGGCCGGCAGCATCACGAACTCGCCCTGCGCGAAGTTGATCGTGCCCGAGGCCTGCCACAGCAGCGTGAAGCCGAGCGCGGCCAGCGCGTAGATGCTGCCCGTCGCCATGCCCGAGAGCACCAGTTGCAGGAAATCGCTCATGTCACGGCAGTCAGGTCACGACTTCTTGCCGAGCGCCGGCAGCGTCTCCCGCACCTCCTGCTTGCCGTTCTTCACCTCGACGATGAAGCTCTCGCGGTCGAGGTCGCCGTTGGCATCGATGCTCACGTCCATCAGCACGCCCGGCTCCTTCGCCACGGGGATCGTCAGCCCGTGCAGCGCCTTCGCCACCGCCACGCGGTCGAACTTGCCGACCTTCTCGATCGCCGCCTTCAGCATGTAGACGCTGGTGTAGCCCTTGATGCCGTTGTGGTCCGAGACGTACTTGTATTCCTTCTCGAACTTGCTGCGGAAGGCCCGCATCGCCGGCGTCGGCGCATCCACCGTCAGCCCGACGTGCGCGATCGCGCCGTTCGCCGCCTCGCCCGCCAGGTCGATCACCTTCTGGCCGGTCAGCGTGGTCTCGCCGATCACCGGCTTGCTCCAGCCCTGCTTGCGCAGCTCGCGCAGCGCGCGTGCCGACTCCTCCTCGTTGGTGTAGACGAACAGCACGTCGGCATTGCTCTGCTTCGCGCGCAGCACCGGCGCCGCGAAGTCGACCTGGCCCGATTCGGTGGAGATGTCGGCCGCCACCTTCAGCCCGCTCGCCTCGGCCGACTTGACGAAGGCATCGCGCCCGCCCTTGCCGAAGTCGTTGTTGACGAACATCACCGCCACCGTCTTCGCCTTCAGCGTGGCCGCGATGTAGCGCGCCACCTTCGGCATCGACGAGGCCTGCGTGAAGCTGGTGCGGAAGATGTACGGGTTGCCCTGCTGCGTGATCGAGGTGGCCTCGCCGCCGGTGAAGTTGGGCACCTCGGCACGCCGCGTCTCGGCCATGCTCACCAGCACCGAGCCGGAGAAGGTGGGCCCGAGCACCGCGAACACGTCGTCGTCCACCGCCTTCGTCGCCAGGCCCTTCGCGACGCCCGGGTTCGACTGGGTGTCGTTGACCAGCGTCTCGAGCTTGCGCCCGAGGATGCCGCCGGCCGCGTTGATCTCCTTCACCGCGAGCTCGATGCCGTTCTTCGCATTCGTGCCGGCCGTGGCGCCGKTGCCCGACAGCTCCTGGATCACGGCCAGCTTGACGGTCTGGGCCTGGACGGACAGCGCGGTGCAACAGGCAGCCGTGCCGAGCAGCGCGGCGATCCATGCATGGCGGATCGATGGGTTCATGTCGTGTCTCCTTGTCGTTGGAAGATGGCGCGCAGCCCGGAGGCATCGGCCTGCACCGCCTGCGCGATCGAATCGAAGCCGAAGAAGCGCAGGTACTCCGGCACCTGCTGCACCAGCATCTCGAAGCCGGGGTGCGCGACGATGCCGCGCGCATGGCAGGCCCGCAGCAGCGGCGTCGGCTGGTTCTTCATCAGGATGTCGACCACCACGGCAGCGCGATCGAGTTGCGCGGGGTCGAAGGGCAGCGGATCGTCGGTGTGCAGGCCGAGCGGCGTCGCGTTGACGACCAGGTCGAACCCGGCCGGTGCCGCCTCTGCCTGCGACACCACCTCGACGCCGAACTCGGCGGCGAGCCGTTCGGCGATCGCCGCGGTGCGGCCGCGGGCAGTGTCGAACAGCGCGATGCGCGCCGCACCGGCCGCGGCCAGCGAGGTCGCGATCGCGACACCGCCGCCGCCCACGCCGACCACCAGCGCCGTCCGGCCGGCCACCGGCACGCCGAAATGCGCCAGCGCCTTCGTGAAGCCGACGCCGTCGAACAGCGCCCCCTCCAGCGTGCCGTCGCCGTTGCGCCGGGCCGCATTCACCGCGCCGGCGCTGCGGCCGAGCCGGTCGCAGCGGTCCAGCAGCTCGACCATCGCCGTCTTGTGCGGGATCGCGAGCCACAGCCCGTCGATGTTGCGGGCCTTCAGCGCCTGCCGCGCAAAGGCCGCCAGGTCGGCCGGCGCCACCTGCGCCGGCACCAGCACCGCATCGGCCCCGTGGCGCGCGAACAGGTGGTTGAACACCTCCGGCGCGCGCACCTGCGCCACCGGGTCGCCGAGGATCAGGAAAACGCGCGTGCTGCCGGAAATCTTCATCGGCGCGAGCGTAGGCAGCCCCCGGGGGCGCCACAAGCGTGGCGACCCCCGAATTGAGCGATGATCGCTCGACCTGCGCGACTATCGCGCTTTTTTCGGGTAACTACGCGGGTCATCGATCCCCACCACCCCATGGACGACATCCCGTTCCAGATCGACCGGAAGGACCTCATCGAAGGCCTGGGCAAGGGCCTGCGCGTGATCGAGGCCTTCGATGACGACCATTCGCGCCTCACGCCCAGCGAGGCGGCGCAGCTGACCGGCCTCACCCGCACCGCGGCACGCCGCTACCTGCTGAGCCTGGTGCACTTCGGCTATGCCGGCACCGACGGCAAGCGCTTCTGGCTCGCCCCCCGCGTGCTGCGGCTGGGCCAGAGCTACATCGGCGCGGCCCGGCTGCCGCGGCTGGTGCAGCCGTTCATCCAGCGGGTGTCGATGCAATGCGGCGAGACGGTCAACGTCAGCGTGCTGGACGGGCACGAGGTGGTGTACGTGGCGCGCAGCAACGCGCCGCGCGTCGTGTCGATCGGCTACCACGTCGGTGCGCGGGCGCCGGCGCACGTCGCGACGCCGGGCATCGTGATGGTGTCGGCACTGGCCGATGCGGAGCTCGATGCCTGGCTCGCCGCGCACGACTTCCATGCGTTCACCGCCCACACCGTCAGCACGGCCGAGGTATTCCGCGAGCATGTGCGCGCGGCGCGCTCGCTCGACCACTGGATCACCGCGCAACAGCGCGACCTGGGCCTGTCGGGCATCGCCACCGCGCTGCGCGACCGCAAGGGCGTCTGCAAGGGCGCCGTCGGCATGACGCTGCAGTCGGTCGCCTACACGCCGGAGCAGATGCGCTCGCAGCTGCTGCCGCTGTTGCACGAGGCGGCCCAGGCGTTGCGGCCGCTGCTGTGAATTCTGGTCACATGATGTATCGCGCCGCCGCGGGTAAGTCCCCCGTAAGTCGACTGAAAGAACCATCGCGGCTTCCCCATTGGATCCACTTCGCCATGCTGAAACCCACTCTGCTCCGTTCCGTCGTCCTGTCCATGCTCGCCCTGGCTGCCGCCCCGCTGGTCATCGCGCAGCCGCAGCCGGGAGAAGACYAGCCCCCGCCGCCGCCCTCGGGCTGGGGCCTGGGGATCGGCGTCGGCTGGCAGCGGCCGGTGTACGCGGGCGCCGAGAACAAGACGCGGGTGCTGCCGCTGATCACTTTCGAGAATGAGTACGTGCGCGTGCTCGGCCTCGGCGCCGACCTGAAACTGCCGAGTGCCGGGCCGGTGTCGTTCGCGGTGCGCGCGCGCTATGCGCTGGGCGACGGCTACGAGTCGGATGACGCGCCGATCCTCGCCGGCATGGCGGAGCGCAAGCCGAGCTTCTGGCTGGGCGGCGCGGTGCAGTGGCGCACCGAGTACGCCAAGCTGTCGGCCGAACTGGCGGGCGATGCGTCGTCGAACAGCAAGGGCACCGAGGCGCGCCTCGGGGTGGAGCGCGACTTCCGCTTCGGGCGCTTCATGTTCACGCCGCGCGTCGCCGCCGTCTGGCGCGACGCGAAGTACGTCGACTACTACTACGGCGTGCGGCCGGAGGAAGCCACCGCGTTCCGCCCGGCCTACGAAGGGCGTGCCACCACCAATGCCGAGGTCGGCCTGCGCACGTTCTACGGCTTCTCGATGCGCGACGGCGCGTTCCTCGACGTCAGCGCCACCGCGCTCGGCTCGAGCATCAAGGACAGCCCGCTGGTCGACCGCCGCACGCTGCCGGCGGTGCGCCTGGGTTACCTTTACCGCTTCTGAACGGAGTCCCGCCCTCGATGAACCGTGTCGTGCTGGTCGAAGACCACACCCGCCTGGCCGCGCTGGTCGGCAAGGCGTTGTCGGGCGCGGGCATCGAGGTGGACGCCTTCGAGCGCATCGAGCCGGCCTGGCATGCGCTGGCCGAGGCCGACTATGCCGCGTTGATCGTCGACCGCGGCCTGCCCGACGGTGACGGGCTCGACCTGGTGCGCCGCCTGCGGGCCGCCGGGCGGCGTGTGCCGTGCCTGATGCTGACCGCCCGCGACGCGCTGCACGACCGCGTGACCGGGCTGGAGGCGGGCGCCGACGACTACCTGGCCAAGCCGTTCGCGATGGAAGAGCTGGTGGCCCGCGTGCGGGCGCTGATGCGCCGGCCGGCCCAGCTGCAGAGCCTGTCGCCGGAATTCGGCGACCTGCAGCTGAAACCCGAAGCCGGTTGCATGACCTGTGCCGGCGAATCGGTGACCTTGCCGCCGGCCGAGTTGCAGATCATGCTGAGCCTGGTGCGCGCGGCCGGCCAGACGGTGCGCCGCAGTGCGATGGAGCGCGCGGCCTGGGGCGTCGACGAGGCGGTGACGCCGAATGCGCTCGATGTGGCGCTGCACCGGCTGCGCAAGAAGCTGCCGGCGATCGGCTCGACGCTGGAGATCGTCAACGTCAGGGGACATGGCTATGCGCTTCGCGCTGCGGATTCCGTCTAGCCTCGCGGCGCAGTTGCTGCTGGCCGCGAGCGGCGGCCTGGTGGTCGTGATGCTGATGGCCGGTGTCGTGCTGGCCGCGCTGCTGATGCAAGGGCCGGCCGACGCGACGCGCCAGGGGCTGGAGGACACCGCGAAGCACCTCGAGCGCGGGCTGCGCTTCGACGCGCAGGGGCGGCCGGTGCAGCTGGTACTGAGCGACAAGCACCGGGCGATGGTCGACGGCCTGCCGAAGGATTTCAGCTACCGCATCCTGGATGCGTTGGGGCATGTGCTGATGTCCGGCGAAGACGGCCCGGCCGCGCAGGTGCTGGCGATRCAGCCGGTGGCCGGCAACGAGACCGTCACTGCGGTGCCCACCGGCGAGTACACGCTGCACGTGCTGAACCGGCCGCTGCAGCACGCCGGGGAGGACTACGTGATCCAGGTGGCGCGCAGCGACCGGCTGGAGACGGTGCTGCGCCGGGTGGGCGGTGGCATCTTCGTGAAGGGCGGCGTCGTCGCCGCGGTGCTGGCGGTGTGCGTCTTCACCGGCGTCGTGCTGCTGACGCTGCGCCGCCTGCTGGAGCCGGTGCGGGCCGCCTCGGCCGCGGCGGCGGGCATCGGTCCGCACAACCTGAAGGCGCGGCTGGACGGCACGCGGCTGCCGCGCGAGCTGTCGCCGCTGATCGAGGCCTTCAACCAGGCGCTGGCGCGGCTGGAGACCGGCTACCGCGTGCAGCAGGAGTTCCTGGCCGCGGCCGCGCACGAGCTGAAGACGCCGCTGGCGCTGATCCGCGCCGAGGTCGAGCTGGACGAGCAGGGTGGCGAGCGCCGCGAGCTGCTGCTGAAGGACCTGGATTTCATGGCCCGGCAGGTGCACCAGCTGCTGCACCTGGCCGAGGCCAGCGAGGCGCAGAACTACATCTTCGAGCCGACCGACGTGACGCGCACCGTGACCGATGCGGCCGGCCAGCTGGAGCGGCTGGCCGGGCGGCATGCGGTGGCGCTGCAGGTGGAGCAGCCGGCCGCGCCGGTGCGGCTGCAGGCCGACGCGGGGGCCTTGTTCATCCTGGTGAAGAACCTGGCGGAGAACGCGATCCTGCATTCACCGCCGGGCGCGGTGGTGACGCTGGCCGTCGATGCGCAGGGGCTGCGCGTGCGCGACCAGGGGCCGGGCATCGCGGTGGCCGAGCTGCCGCGGCTGTTCGACCGCTTCTGGCGCGGCAGCGGCAGCGCCCACCAGGGGGCGGGGCTCGGGCTGTCGATCTGCCGCGAGATCGCACGGGCGCACGGCTGGACGCTGGCCGCGGCGAATGCGCAGGACGGTGCCGAGTTCAGCCTGAGCTTTGCCGAGGCTCAGGGCGCCAGCAGGATGTAGTCGGCGGTGTAGGGCACGCGCTCGGTGCGGCCGAGGCTCGCGGCATCGCAGCCGGCGGCCGGTGCCGCGCCGCCGGCGGTGTTGACGCGCTGCACGCTGGTGATCTTCGCGAGCCGGCCCGGTCCACCCACCGAGCGTGCCGACAGCAGCAGCCACGGGATCGCGCCGGCCAGCGGGGCGTCGGCGCGGGCCTTCGCGGTGCCGACGATGCGGCTGCCGTCGGCGAGCTCCCAGTGCGGGCCGGCATAGTGCTTGCCGGCCGGCGCGCCCTGCACGTCGAACAGATCGGCCTCGGGCGCGACGAACACCCATTCGGTGCCGCTGCCGCCGACCTTGTTGCGGCATTCGTAGATCTGCACGCCGCGCGCGCCAAGCCGTTCGACGGCCCGTTCGCCGGCCGGCACCAGGTTGGCCGGCACCGCGACGGCGGCCGGTTGCGAGGCGCAGGCCGCGAGCGCGAGCGCGCCGAGGCAGGTGGTGAGCTTGAGCATGGGCATCTCCCGTGACGAAATTGAAATGGAACGTAGCAGACCCTGCGATCCGTGCTGCGCCCAGGGTCGTAAGCTCGGCGCAGGATCTTTCAGCGAAGGTGAAACTATGCGCCGCCTGACCGGCTTTGCCGCGGCCCTGGGGCTGCTGTTGTGCAACAGCCTGTGCCAGGCTCAGGACGACCCGAAGGCCCGCATCGCCGCAGCGGGCGACTACCGCTACACGGTCCGGCACGGCGAGCTCGACCGCCTGTACCGCGTGCATGTGCCGAAGACCTTCGATGCCGCGAAGCCGCAGACGCTGGTCGTCGCGCTGCACGGTGGCGGCGGCAGCATGGACTACCAGGCCGATGACGCGAACTACGGGTTGATCAGCCTGTCGGAGCGCACGGGCGCGGTGCTGGTGTTCCCGAACGGCTACAGCCGGCTGCGCCGCGGCACGCTCGCCACCTGGAATGCCGGCAGCTGCTGCGGCCAGGCGCGCGACCGCGAGGTCGACGATGTCGGCTTCATCCGCCAGGTGGTCGCGAACCTGCAGCAGCAGATGGTGGTCGCTCCGAACCGGGTGTTCGCGACCGGCATGTCCAACGGCGCGATGATGGCCTACCGGCTCGCCTGCGAGGCCGGCGACGTGTTCAGTGCGATCGCCGCGGTGGCCGGTACCGACAACACGCGGCGCTGCACGCCGGCGCGGCCGGTCAGCGTGCTGCACCTCCATGCGCGCAACGACCCGATGGTGCCGTTCGATGGCGGGTTCAGCAGCAACACGCGGCTGCGTGGGGCGACCGGCGAGTTCGCGTCGGTGCCCGACACGGTGGCGCGGTGGGTGCGCCACGATGCCTGCACCGGTGCGCCCCGGACGGTGCTGGAGAAACCGGGCGCTCGCTGCGAGGTGCATGCGTCGTGCAGCGGCGCGGCGCAGGTGAAGCTGTGCGTCACCGAGACCGGCGGGCATTCGTGGCCCGGTGGGCAGAAGGCGCGCGGCGAGGCGCCGAGCCAGGCGGTGTCGGCGAACGCGCTGATGTGGGAGTTCTTCAACCGGCCGTAGTCGGTGTGGGTCATCCAGGGCGTTGCACGCCCGCGAGGATATCGAGATCCTTGAACTTCCATTCGTCCGGCGATTCGCAGCGCAGCACCTTGTCCTGGCAGTACGCGCTGCCCAGGTCCATCTCGAGCGGCTCGATGCGCATGTTCGACTTGGTGCTGAAGAAGGCCTTGACCTTCGGTGCGAGCAGGTTCTGCGCGTTCTGTGCCGTCACCACCGCGAGCTTGCCGGACTGCAGGCGCAGCAGCGAGCCGACCGGGTAGATGCCCACCGTCTTGACGAAGGCCTGGAACACGCGAGGCTCGAAGTGGCCGTTCCACTGCGCCATGCGGCGCAGCGCCTCGCCCGGATCCCAGCCGCTCTTGTACGGGCGCACCGAGGTGATCGCGTCGTACACGTCGCACACCGCGCCCATCTTCGCGAACAGGCTGATCTGCTCGCCCGACAGCTTGTGCG
>NZ_JBFUCB010000191.1:0-9643 GCF_056405435.1 Rhizobacter sp. P1_G5
CGCGCATCTGGGGCGAGATGAAGCAGAACGCCGATGCGATGAGTGCGTACAAGCCGGGTGTGCCGGACGACGAGCAGGCCGGTGCGGTGCTGCTGTACGGGCATTTCAAGCATGGCGTGGCCGACAAGCGCATCCGCATGCATTTCGTCGGGCATTCGGCCGGCAGCATCGTCGCGAGCCTGATGATCGATCGGCTGGCGCAGGAGGGCATGCGCTTCGAATCGGTGAGCTTCCTGGCGCCGGCGGTGCGCGTGGACACCTTCGAACGCTGCGTGCGGCCGCACCTCGAATCGGGTGTCGTCAGGCGCTACCAGCAGTTCCACCTGAGCGAACGTGCCGAGCAGCAGGACCACACCTGCGGGCCGTACCGGCGCTCGCTGCTGTACCTCGTCAGCGAATCGTTCGAGGGGGGCAGCACGACGCCGATTCTGGGGATGCAGCGCTTCTTCGATGCTGCTGCGAAGGGCTTGCCGAACACCACGGCGTGGGTGTCGCCGGGGCCGGTGAGCACCAGCACGACGCATGGGGGGTTCGATGATGATCCGGGGACGCGGGGGCAGGTGGTGGAGTTCATCCTCCGGGGGTGATCACTGCGTGGCAGTGCCGGGTCTCGCCCCGGCGGGCGAGTCACTTTCATTTGAGCCCAAATGAAAGTAACCAAAGCAAAGGGCTTGGAAAACCATACGGTTCGTCCAGTCTCGCTGCGGACAACACTGACGCTTCGGCTGCACATCCCCGTTCATTGGGATTGTTGCTCTCCCGCTTCACTCGACTCGCTCGCTACGCGTCGCATCGTCTAGTCCCTGCGAGGGCTGCGTCATCTTGGCGATGCGTAGCGAGCTGGGTGGAGAAGAACGGCCAACAATCCCAATGAAGGTGGGGCACCAGCCGAAGCGTCAGTGTTGTCCGCAGCGAGACTGGACGAACCGTATGGTGTTGTATTGAGGCCCTTTGCTTTGGTTACTTTCATTTGGGCTTCAAATGAAAGTGACTCGCCCGTGAGGGCGAAACCTGCCGTCACTCGCACCCCGGGATCCGCCGTCTGTCGCACACCGGGCTGCGCGGCTTGCCGGGCCGGGCCCCCGCGCCGTATCGTGGCATCCCATGAAGCCCGTTCCGTCCGTTCCTCCCGCTGCCCCCGCTGCCCCCGCTGCCCCCGCTCCGCCGGCTCCGCCCGCGCGCCACCTTGCCCGGCTGTGGGCTTCGCTGACCCCACGCCGCATCGCGATCAACCTGATCGTCGCCACCGTCGCCGCGATCGCACTGAACCCGATCTTCGTGACGCCCTTCCTCAGCGTCTGGGGCCGCAGCATCTTCGTCGGCCTGATGCTGCTGGTGGCCTTCGACATCGCCGGGCATTGGCCGTCGCGCTGGCTGCCGCGCTGGGTCGTTCAGGTGGYGGCCGTCGTCATCACCGCGCCGGTCGCTACGCTGGTCGCCTACCTGGTGATGGTGCAGGGCGATGTCACCAGCTTCCAGCGCAACGAAGGCCTGCTGTGGGGCTTCTTCTCGATCGCCACCACCGGCCTCGCCGTCGGCCTGACGCTCGCGCTCGGTGCGCTCTACCGCGAACGCGATGCCCAGGCCCRCTCGCAGGCGCTGGCCTTCGAGCTGGAACGCAGCACGCTCGAGAAACAGGCGCTCGACGCGCGGCTGCGCCTGCTGCATGCACAGGTCGAGCCGCATTTCCTGTTCAACACGCTGGCCAACGTGCAGCAGCTGGTGGAGTCGGGCTCCGAACGGGCCGGCCCGGTGCTGAACAGCCTGATCGCCTACCTGCGCGCCACGATGCCCAGCCTCGCGCAGACCAGCAGCACGCTCGGCCACGAGATCGGGCTGGTGCGCGCCTACCTCGAGCTGATGCGCATGCGCATGCCGGACCGGCTGGCCTTCGACGTCGCGGTGCCCGATGCGCTGGCAGGCCTGCCGTTCCCGCCGATGGCGCTGCTGACGCTGGTCGAGAACGCGGTGCGCCACGGCATCGACCCGAGCGAGACGGGCGGCCGCATCGAGGTCGGTGCCCGTGCCGATGCGCGGCAGGCCTGCGTCGAGGTCTGGGTCAGCGACACCGGCGCCGGCATGGACGAGAAGGCCGCGCCCGGCACCGGCCTCGCCAACCTGCGCGAGCGGCTGAAGGCCACCTATGGCGATGCGGCCAGGTTGGAACTCTGCGACGAGACGCCGCACGGCCTGCGCGCCACGCTGGTGCTGCCCGATCCCAGTCCGCAGTTCGCGAAGCTGGACCCTGGAGCGGCACCATGAACCCCACCGCGCTGATCGCCGACGACGAGCCGCTGCTGCGCGAGCGCCTGCGCGGGATGCTGCAGCGCCTGTGGCCGGAGCTCACGATCGTCGCCGAGGCGCGCAACGGCCGCGAGGCAGTGGAGTTGTTCGATGAACATGCGCCGCAGGTGGTGTTCCTCGACGTGCACATGCCGGGGTTGAACGGCGTCGAGGCGGCGCGCTCGATCGCGCGGCGGGCCCAGGTGGTGTTCGTCACCGCCTACGAGCAGTACGCGGTGACGGCCTTCGAGCAGGGGGCGATCGACTACGTGGTGAAGCCGTTCGACGAGGAGCGCCTGGCCGATACGGTGCAGCGGCTGCGGCAACGGCTCGGCACCGACGGCGCCGCACCCGCGGCGGACGACCGTCTGGAGGCCGCGATCGAGAAGATGTCGGCCGAACTGCGCCGCCAGTCACCGGCGCAGCGGCAGGCGGGGTGGCTGCAGTGGATCAAGGCGTCGGTGGGCAACAGCGTGCGGCTGATCCCGGTCGAGCAGGTGGCCTACCTGCGCTCCGACGAGAAGTACACGCTGGTCGTGTGGGAGGGCGGCGAAGCGCTGATCCGCCGCACGATCCGCGAGCTGGCCGATGAGCTCGATCCGGAGTGCTTCGTGCAGGTGCACCGCTCGGTGATCGTGAACCTGCACCAGGTGGCCCAGGTGGTGCGCGGGCCGAACGAGACGGCCGACGTGCACATCAAGGGCCGCAGCGAGCTGCTGCCGGTGAGCCGCAGCTACGTGCACGTGTTCCGGCACATGTGAAGCGCCGGCTCCGGCGGTTGCTCACTGCATCGTCGTGCGCATCGCCTGCGTGGCTTCGGCGACGCTCTGCACGCGCTTGCCGGTGATCGTGACCATCGGCAGCGTGACGACTTCGGCGCTGGCCTGCTGCGTGGTGCCGGCGCGRCCTTCCTCGAGCATCGCGATCGCGATCGACAGCGTCGCGGCGATCAGCACGGTGAAGGTCAGCAGCGGGGCGAAGAGGCGGTCGAACATGTCAGTCTCCAGCGGTGTGTGTGTTGCGTTGGAGTGAACTGTAGGCAGCCGCCCGCGCCGGCGACAGCGCGCTGAGACGAAGCGTCGAAACACGGGGACAGGCTGCGGGTCGGCACGACGGGGCGCACCGGCCCGGGGCCGCTCCCGCGGCGTCAGACCGGTTCGGTGCGCGCCACCAGCCAGGCGAGCGCCTCGCCGCTCACCAGCGGCGACAGCCGCTCGCGCACCACGCGGTGGTAGTCGTTCAGCCAGGCGGCCTCGTCGGCGCGCAGCAGGCTGTGGTCGATGCAGCGGGTGTCGATCGGGCACAGCGTCAGCGTCTCGAAACCGAGGAACTCGCCGAACGCACCGTTCTCGGGCGTGTCCGCCGCGACGTTCAGCACCAGGTTCTCGATGCGAACGCCCCATTGGCCGCCGCGGTACAGGCCGGGCTCGATGCTGGTGATCATGCCGGGCTCCATCGCCATCTGCGGCTCGGGGATCGCCTTGCTGATGCTCTGCGGGCCCTCGTGCACGTTCAGGAAGTAGCCGACGCCGTGGCCGGTGCCATGGCCGTAGTCGAGGCCGTGCTCCCACAGCGGCGCACGCGCGATGGCATCGAGCATCGGCGACAGCGTGCCGCGCGGGAAGCGGGCGCGGCTCAGCGCCAGCGTGCCCTTCAGCACCAGCGTGTAGTCGCGCCGCTGCGCGGCCGATACCGTGCCGATCGGCCAGACGCGGGTGATGTCGGTGGTGCCGCCCAGGTACTGGCCGCCGGAATCGATCAGCAGCAGGCCGTCGCCCTCGATCACCGCGTGCGATTCGGGCGTCGCCCGGTAGTGCGGCATCGCGCCGTTGGCGTTGAAGCCGGCGATGGTGTTGAAGCTCAGGCCGACGAAGCCGGGCCGGCGCGCCCGCGCGGCGCTCAGCTGCTCGTCGATCGTCAGCTCGGTGATCCGTTCCTTGCCGAGCGCCTGCTCGAACCACGCATAGAACTCGCACATCGCGGCACCGTCCTGCGCCATCGCGTCGCGCACGAAGGCGGCCTCGGCGGGGCTCTTGCGGCTCTTCAGCAGCGTGCTCGGGTTGATTGCCTCGACCACCTTCACGGCGGCCGGCACGTTCTCGCGCAGGCCGAGCGTGATGCGGCGCGGGTCGATCAGCAGCGTGGCCTCGGCGCCCAGCCGGGCCAGCGCGGCAGCCGCCTCGGTGTACGGGGCCAGTTGCACGCCGTCGGCGGCGAGCGCCGCCTGCACCGCTGCCGGCACCTTGCCGACGCCGACGAACAGCGTCGCGCCGTGCAGGCCGATCAGCGCGTGGGCCAGGAACACCGGGTTGTRGCTGACGTCGGAGCCGCGCAGGTTGAAGATCCAGGCGATGTCGTCGACGGTGGAGACGAAATGCTGCGTCGCGCCGTGCACCGCCATCGCGCGGCGCACCTCCGCCAGCTTGGCGCTGCGGGCCAGCGGCGCGTGGGGAGCGGCATGCTCGTAGACCGGCGCTTCGGGCAGCGCCGGGCGATCGGGCCACACGTCTTCCAGCAAGTCGAGGTCGGTGCGCAGCGGCACGCCGGCGCGCGTCAGCGCGGTGCGCAGCTGCTGCGCCGCCGCCAGGCCCAGCACCGCGCCGTCGACGGCCACCCCCTGCCCGGCGGGCACCTGGCTGGCCAGCCACTCGACGTGGTGGGTGGCAGCGCCGCTCGGGATCTTCACCAGCTCGATGCCGGTGCCGGCCAGTTCGGCCTCGGCCTGCACCCAGTAGCGGCTGTCGGCGAACAGCGCCGCGCGCTCGGTGGTGACGACCAGCGTGGCCATCGAACCCGTGAAGCCCGACAGCCATTCGCGCCCTTGCCAGCGCCCCGGCAGGTACTCGGACAGGTGCGGATCGCTCGATGGCACCAGCAGTGCAGCCAGCTGGTGCTGTTTCAGCGCGTCGCGCACGCGCTCCAGGCGCAGGCGGATCGGGGAGGTGCGGGTGTCCATGGGTTCGGCTCCGTTCGGGGCCCGCACGCCGCCCGGGTCGGGAAGCCAGCGGGGAAAGCGCGGATTTTAGGGCCTGACGGCCATCGGGGCAGGGTTTGCACTGGCCCGCCAGGCCGCGCTGCGGAGGGCCTTCTGCAATTTCTCTTCGCAGTTGGCGCTCATCCTGTGCGCTGGTGCGCCGCGCGCCCCCGAGGAGATGCCATGCCGTTCGACCCCCGAATCGAGAAAGAAGCCTTCCTGCACGCCGACCGTGCGCTGTTGCGGCAGCTTCTCGACATCGATTTCCAGCTCTACCGCCCGATGGGCTACCTGGCTGCTACCGCGCTGCACAAGCTGGTGTATTGCTGGCTCGTCGGCCTGCACGAGGACATCGCGCCGGTGCTGCCGCGCGTGATCGGGTGGCTCGACCATGCGATCAACAGCGGCGAGGCCGGCCGGGAGCTGCGCCGGGAATCCGGCGATGAAGTCCTCGCGCTGGGGGAGAGCGGCGAGCCGCGCACGATGCGCCCGAACCTGCACGCGACGCGGGCGATGGCCCGGTGGCTGCACGGCGGCGAGGCGGCCTGCGATGACTGGTCCGGCGCGCGTCGTTCCCAGGCGGCCTGGCGCGCCAACCTCGCGCGCGGCGAGCGGCGCCTGACGCCCCACCAGCTCGCGCTGGACGACTACCTGGCGTGGTGCGTGCAGTGCGGCGAATACACCGCCGGCATCGAGCTGATCGAGAGCCAGCTGGCGCTGCGCGCCTCGGCGCCGGCGCATGCGGTGCTGGCACGCCTGCCGCGCCCGCGCGAGTTCGCCTACGCGGTCTGCCTGCACCATGCGCGCGGCCGCTTCGAGCCGGCCGACCTGTTCGAGGCCGGCAAGCGCATGCTCAATGGCAGCCTCAACGAAGGCTGGCTCGCCACCGGCGAATCGCTGCGGGCGGCGATGTGGCTGAAGATCGTGCACTGGGATCTCGCCGCGCCGGTCGGATGCGCCGCCGCCAGCCCGCTCGACACGGTGCGGCGGGCGCACGTTCACCTGGCGCCGCAGCCGGTGCTCACAGCGCGCACGACTGCGACACCGCAAAGTCGTCCTCTCGCCAGCACTCTCCGTGCGTCGGGATCACGTTGATGACCTCGAAGTACGGCAGGCCGAAGTACTCGCATCCGTGCAGCGCCTCGACCGCGGCGTGGTACTCGTCGAGGTCGGGGGTCTCCCAGACCGCGACCTCGGCGCACTGGGTGTCCCAGCGCGATTCGCAGGTCTCGAACTGCCGCAGGCGCAGCGACGGGAAGCTCTCGAACACCAGCACCAGCACGCGTTCGCGGAACGCCGCGCGCCGCGCGGCATCGAGCGATCGCCAGTGGGAGGTGGCCTGCAACAGCATGAAGAAGGTGTGGGTTCTTGACATGGCGGAGGTGGGTGGTGGGTTGACGCAGCGAAGCGCCTTGCCGACACTATGCGAGTTTTTATTCGTATTTGAAACTCGCATTTCGGCAACCGATGTCCACACCGCAGACCGCCCCGCCCAGCACCCCTCTCACGCCCCGCAAGGCACCGCGCCAGGCGCGCTCGCGCGCCACCGTCGACGCGATCCTCGATGCCGCGGCTCGCGTTCTGGTGCAGCGCGGCTATGCCGCGACCACGACGAACGCGGTGGCCGAGGTGGCCGGCGTCAGTGTCGGCTCGCTGTATCAGTACTTCCCGAACAAGGATTCGCTGATCGCCGCGCTGCATGACCGGCACGGCCGGCAGATGAGCGCGCTGCTCGATGCCGCGCTGCTGCAGCACCGCGGCTCGTCGCTGCCGGAGGCGCTGGCCGGCGTGATCGAATCGGCGGTGAAGGCGCACCAGCTCGATACCGACCTGCACCGCGTGCTCGAGAAGCAGGTGCTCGGCCTGCACCAGTTCCCCGGCGCGGACGAATCCGTCGACGAGATCGAGCGGCGCCTGCGCGGGCTGCTGGAGGCGCACCGCGCCGACATCGTCGTCGAGGACCTGAAGCTCGCCACCTACATGCTGATGCACGCGGTGCATGCGCTGATCCACGCGGTGGTGCTGGAGCGGCCGAGCGGTGTCTCGGTGAAGGCGGCCACGCGCGAGACGGTGCGGATGGCGCTGGCCTACCTCACCGCCCGGCTGTGATCCGCCAGGGAACCGGATAGCCGGCGCGGTGACTCAGTCGGCATCTGGAACAACGCGGGGAGATCGAACATGAGGTTGTGCGAGCAATTCGGGCGTCTCTTCGGCAGATTGGCTGCGCGACCGACCGACGAAGAACGGAATCCGCAGCCGTTCAGGCTGACGATCGTGCGGCAGGTCCGTGGTGCACGTGAGTGCCTGGTCGCCAACATGCCGTCTCACCCGACGACGATCAAGGCCAGCCTTGCGGCGACGGGCACCTTGGTGACGCTGGCCGTCGTGCTGCTACGCAGGTCGAGCGATCTCGACAATGGCGATCCCAACGACGATGTGATGCCCTCTGCCGTGACGCGCCTCGACGGTGGCGCCGTGATGGTGTTGGTGATGGCGGCGTGTTGCGTCGCGGCGTGCCTGTTCGCCACGGCTTGGCATTGCGTGTCGCCCCCACCGCCGGACACGCATCCGGAAGACGCCTGAGAAGTCGTCTGCGTCAACGCGCCGGCGCGCCCCGCCCGTACAGCAGCAGCATCGCGACGATCACGCCGCCGTAGATCAGGTGGCGCCCCCACTCCTCGATCTGCATCACCGAGAGAATGGACTGCAGCAGCGTGATCAGGATGACGCCGGCCACCGTGCCGAGGTAGTGGCCGCGCCCGCCGAGGATCGAGGTGCCGCCGAGCACCACCGCGGCGATCGCCGGCAGCAGGTAGGGATCGCCCATCGCCTGCGCCGCCTTGCTCGCATAGCCGGCCAGCAGCACGCCGCCGAAGGCCGACAGCCCGCCGGCCACCGCGAAGGCCGTCATCACGACCGCCCGCGTGCGTGCGCCCGACAGGTAGGCGGCGCGCTCGCGGTTGCCGATCGCGTAGACGCAGCGGCCGAAGGTGGTGCGCGTCAGCACGAACACCGCCGCCGCGCCGACCACCGCCCACACCAGCAGCGCGTTCGGGATGCCGGCGAGGCTGTGGCCGGTCGCGATGAAGCGCATCGCCGGCGACGACGCATCCTGCGGCGAGTAGCCGCCGGTGTGCACCACCATCAGCCCCTGCGCCACCGCGTTCACGGCCAGCGTGACGATCATCGACGGGATGCGCAGGAACGCGACGCCGAAGCCGTTCAGCAGGCCGAGCACCACGCCGCAGGCGATGCCGAACGGGATCGCGAACGCGCTGCCCCACGGCCCCCAGCCGGTGGCCGCGGTGGCCATCATCGCGCCGACCGCCACCGCCCAGGGCACCGACAGGTCGATCTGCCCGAGCAGGATCACCAGCATCGCGCCGGTCGCGATCACGCCGAGGAACGAGGCCACCTTCAGCTGCTGCAGCAGGTACTCGGGCGACAGGAAGCTGCTGCTGTACAGGCTGCCCAGCAGCAGCAGCGCGACGATGCAGCCGAARGCCGACGTGATGGGGCCCCTGATCGGACCCCGGAAGTGCCTGGCCAGGTGCCTATCCATACAGATCGAGCCGGTTGCGAAGTTTCAGCAGCCTGAGCGCGCCCACGCAGATCGCCGCGAACAGCACCGCGCCCTGGAACAGCGGCTGCCACAGCGGCTCGAGATTGAACACGAACATCAGGTCGCCGATGGTGCGGAACATCAGTGCGCCGAACACCGCGCCGACCGCGCTGCCCGAGCCGCCGAACAGCGACACGCCGCCCAGCACCACCGCGGCGATCGAGTACAGCGTGTAGGTGCTGCCGTTGGCCGACGACGCTTCGCCCGACCAGGTGATGCAGGTGACGAACAGCCCGGCAACCGACGCGAGCAGCCCCGACAGCACGTAGGCGACGAACTTGGCACGCCGCACCGGCACGCCCGACATGTAGGCCGCCTGCTCCGACGAGCCGACCGCAGCCGCCGCGCGCCCGATCACCGAGCGGCGGTACGGCAGCCACACCACCAGCAGCAGCGCGAGCAGCAGCACGAGCGCCGCGGGAATGCCGCCCGGCAACTGCCCGGTCAGCGCGTCGGCCAGCGTGCCGTTCACGTCGCCGCCCGGCACGCGGCGCAGCGCGAGCGCGAGGCCGAAGAAGGCCGAGCCGGTCGCGATCGTCGCGACGATCGGCTGCAGCCGCCCGACGATCACGATCAGCCCGTTCAGCGCACCGCAGGCGCAGCCGGCCAGCAGAACGGCTGCCACGCCGAGCGCCGTCTGCCCTGGCGTGCCGACGACGAGGTGCGAGGCCAGGCAGTTGGCGAGCACCAGCACCATGCCGACCGACAGGTCGATGCCGGAGGTCAGCACGACCAGCGTCTGCGCCATCGCGACGATCGCGAGC